>JALYYN010000280.1 GCA_030946525.1 Actinomycetota bacterium
GCCCACGGCCGTCGACGTGACCCGGTGCGGCGCGCTGTTGGCCTCGGCGTACCCGGACCGCCTGGCCCAGGCGCGGGGCGGGGCCCGGTTCCGGCTGCGCAACGGGACCGGCGCCTGGGTGCCGGCCGGCGACCCCCTCGCCGCCGAGGCGTTCCTGGCCATCGCCGAGATCGACGTCGGTCGGGGGGACGGCCGGGTCCGCCTGGCCGCCGGCCTCGACACCGCCGACATCGAGGGCGTGGCCGGGTCGGCGGAAGAGTCGGTCACCGTGGCGTGGGATCCGGCTCGGGACGACCTCCGGGCGCGCGTCGAGCGCCGCCTCGGGTCGCTCGTCCTCGCCTCGACCGAGGGCCCGGCCCCACCCGGGCCGGCCACCACCCGGGCGCTGGTGGCACGGGTGCGGGACACCCGCCTCGGCGCCCTGCGCTGGACGGAGCACGCCCGCACCCTGCAACGGCGGGTGGGCTTCGCCCGAGGAGCACTCGGCGACGCATGGCCCGACCTGTCCGACCCGGCCCTGCTGGCCGACCTCGACGGCTGGCTGGGCCCCCTGCTGGGGGGCGCCACCGGGCGGGCCGCCATCGAGTCGGTCGACGTCGAAGCGGCGCTGCGCGCCCGGCTCGGCCACGCACTAGGGCGGGACCTCGAACGGATCGCCCCCAGGAGGCTGGCCGTCGCCGGTGGCCGCAACGTGGCGGTGGACTACAGCGGCGACCAGCCCCTCGTGGCCGTGCGGGTCCAGGAGCTGTTCGGCACCACGACCCACCCGGCCATCGCCGACGGGACGGTCGCCGTCGTCCTGCAGCTGTTGTCCCCCGCGGGGCGGCCGGTCCAGGTCACCGCCGACCTTCCCGGGTTCTGGGCCGGGTCGTGGGCCGCCGTCCGCAAGGAGATGGCGGGCCGGTATCCCAAGCACGCGTGGCCCGCCGACCCGGGGGCGGCCCGGCCGGCGGCGGCCCGTCGCTGACCCAGCCGAGCAGAACGGGCGTCGACGTCCTACGGTGGGCGAGGGGCAAGGGGGGGAACATGAACGCGGAGCCTTCTCTGAACGCAGGGCCGTCCAGGGACGACGCCGTGCTGCCCACCACCCGCGCCCTCTCTGCCTTCATCGTGCCCTTCCTGGTCGTGGCCTTCGTGGTGCTGTACGGGTTCCCGGGCGACACCGGCCGGCTCTTCGCATGGAAGATCGCCCCGCCCATGACGCCGATGACCCTCGGCGCCGTCTATATCGGCGGCGCCTATTTCTTCGTCCAGGCCTTCCGGGCCACGGCCTGGCACACCGTGGCGGCGGGCTTCGTGGCCGTGGGCACCTTCGCCTCGCTGATGGGCGTGGCCACCGTCATCCACTGGGACCGGTTCAACCACAGCCACGTGGCCTTCTGGTTGTGGGCCGGGCTGTACTTCACGACGCCCTTCCTCGTCTGGGGGACCTGGGCGGCGAATCGCCGACGGGGGACGGCGGCATCGCCGGGCGACCTCGTCCTGCCTCCCGCGGCGCGAGCGGTGATGGGCGCGACCGGGGCGATCGCGGCCATCGCCGGCGCCTTTCTCTTCCTGGCCCCCCCGCGGGCGATACGGGTGTGGCCCTGGACGCTCACGCCCCTCACGTCACGGGTACTGGGGGCGGTCTTCATGCTGGGCATCGCCGGCCTGGGAGTGCTCACCGACGCCCGGTGGAGCGCCAGCCGGCTCATGCTCCAGGTCCAGGTCTTCATGCTGGCGCTCATCCTGATCGCCGCGGCCCGGGCCCACGCCGACTTCGACGGCTCCAAGGCCATGACGTGGCTGCTCCTCGCCGGCTTCGTCGCGGCCATGGCGTCGGCCGCCGCCCTGTCGGTGACCATGGACCGCCGCGACCGGGCCCGCGCCTAGAGATCCGAGAGGATGAGCTCGACGAAGATGATGACCCCGGTAGGCCCCATGTGGGTCCCGTCGTCGGCGAACAGCTCCGGGTGGGCGGCGCCCTGCCGGTGCCAGTCGAGCAGCACCGCGTTCGGCCAGCGGCCCACCCCGTCGGCGAACACGGCGTTGTTGGTGGGCTCCCAGGGTCTGGGCACCTTGACGTTGATCACCACCACCCGCCTGGCGCCGGTGAGCACGTCCATGATCTGGTCGAACTGCGAGGACGTGACCGGGCCGTTGTTCCCCATCTGGAGGATGACCTCCTCGCCCAGCCGACCGCTGTCGCGCAGGGACTGGGCCACCGCCAACAGCTCCTTGAACTGGCGCCCGACCACGGCGTCGACGGCCGCGTCGGGCAGCCGGCGCTCAAGGGTGGCCTTGGCCTCGAGCAGCACGGAGTCGCCCAGACCGGTGACCCGGGCCGTGGGCAGGACGGTGCTGGTGGTGACCAGAGGCTCGGTCGCCGGGGGGACCGTGGTGGGCGCCTCGGTCGACGCGACGGTGGGTGGCGCCGTCGTCGAGGTGGTGGACGTGGCCACCTCGGTGGTCGCCGGTGCGGCCGGGGCCACCGGCGAGGCGGCCTGCAGCGCCAGCAGGGCCGGAGGGGTCGTGCTGGTGCGGGCCACGACGGCCGTGGTCCCCACCGCGACCACCGCGGCGGCCAGGCCGACGATCCGCAGGGCCACCCAGCTCCGGCGCACCCGTCGCCCCGACGCCCGGCCCCGCAGGTCGGCCCACAACCGGCCGAGGGCGCCGGCCCGGACCGGTGCCTCGACGAAGCGGTAGGAGACGGCGGCCAGGACGACGGTGACGGCCGCCCGTAGGGCCAGGAGGGCGGCGCCGTAGACGGGGACGTCGTAGTACGACCTGGTCAGCAGGATCACCGGCCAGTGGAACAGGTACAGCCCGTAGGACCGTCGGCCCAACCAGACCATGGGCCGGGAGCCCAGCAGGGCGTGGACCCCCGGTGTGCCGTGATGGGTCAGCACCGCGACCAGGACGGTGGCGGCGGCGGCGACACCCAGGAGGCCGCCGCGGTACAGCGCGCCGTCGAACTGGTGGAGGTGGCCCACGCTCAAGGCCAGGGCGCCCAGGGCGAGTACCCCGGTCAGCGCCAGCACGGCCCGGCCCAGGCGGGTGGGCTCGCGGGTCGAGCGCCACGGCGCCCACACGCAGGCCAGGGCGGCGCCGAGGAGGATGGTGCCCACCCTCGTGTCGGTGCCGTAGTACACCCGGGAGGGGTCGGTGCCGGGATGGTAGAGGACGGCCATGAGCCCGGCCGAGCC
>JALYYN010000291.1 GCA_030946525.1 Actinomycetota bacterium
ACCTCGGTCAAGGACGACAAGGACAAGACCGCCGTCTACCTGGCCGAGTGCCGGACCATGGGTGTCGAGGTCATGGTCCCCGACATCAACCTGTCGATGTCGGACTTCACCACGGTGGAGGGGAAGATCCCCTTCGGGCTCTCGGCCATCCGCAACGTGGGGGAGGGCCTGGTGGCCCAGATCGTCGCCGAGCGGGAGACGGGCGGGGCGTTCGCCGACTTCTACGACTTCTGCCTCCGGGTGAACCCCATGGTCCTGAACAAGCGGTCGGTGGAGTCGCTGATCAAGTCGGGGGCGTTCGACTCCCTCGGCCACCCCCGCCGGGGCATGCTCATGGTCTTCGAACAGGTCATCGACCGCACCCTGGCCCGCCGGCGTGAGCGCGACATGGGCATCCAGAGCCTCTTCGGGGACATGGACGACGGCCCCGGCTCGGCGATGGACGAGCGGACGCCCATCCCCGCCGTCGAGTTCGAGCCCACCGAGCGGCTGGCGCACGAGAAGGAGATGCTCGGCCTCTACGTGAGCAGCCACCCGCTGTTCGGCGTGGAGTCGGCCCTCCGGCGCCACACCGACTGCACCATCACCGACCTCCGGGACCTCCGCGACGGTGAGATGCGCTGGGTGGGCGGCGTGGTGACCTCGCTCTCCCGGAAGTACACCAAGCGAGGGGACCTGATGGCCACCTTCACCCTCGAGGATCTCCAGTCGGCCATCGAGGTGTTCGTGTTCCCCCGGTCCATGCTCGACTACGGCGTCCTGCTGTCCGACGACGCCGTCGTGTGCGTCAAGGGCCGTATCGACCTGCGGGAGGAGCCTCCCAAGATCGTCTGCATGGAGCTCAAGCGACCCGACCTGAGCCCCGAGTCCACCCGTCCCGTACGCATCAAGCTCGACACCGCCGGGCTGTCCCACTCGTGCCTGGCGAAGCTCAAGACGGTGCTGCGCGACCATCCGGGCGACCAGCCCGTGCTCGTCCATCTAGACTCGACCATCCTCCGACTTCCGGACGAGTTCCGGGTGGATGCAGGGAACGGGCTGGTCGCCGAGTTGCGCGAACTGCTCGGAACAAATGGACTAGTGGGGTAACACGAGGGGGACCCGGGACCCATGGCACTACAGGCCGAGACCAAAGACTGCACCGGGCTCAGCGACTCAGAGCTATCGGAGATGGCGGACATCTGCGCCGACGGCTTCGCCGGCTACGACGTCGGGCTCCTGTCCAAGCAGGTCGAGCAGTGGGTGCTCATCACCCAGGTACGGGACGGTACCAAGCTCACCGCCTTCTCCTTCTGCACCCTCGAGCGCATCGGAGGGACCCCTTCGGTGCTGATCGGCATGGCGTCGATCAAGCGCACGGCCCGCCGCGACGCCGTGCTGCGCACCCTCGTCGGCGACCAGCTCCGCCGGGCGGTGCTGGCCTTCCCCGACGAGGATGTGCTCGTCGGCACCCGCTTCCTCGACCCATCCGGCTTCGCCGCCTTCGAGGGCCTGGAGGACATCGTCCCCCGGCCGGGCCACAAGGCCACCGGCGAGGAGCGGGCGTGGGGCCGCCGCCTGGCCAAGCGCTTCGGCGCCGACGGGCGGGTGGACGACCGCAGCTTCTGCATCACCGGCACCGGCGACGTGCCGCCGGCCCTCGACCACGAGTGCATCGACCCGAGCAACCTCGACCCGGGGGTGACCGCCTTCTTCGACGGCCTCGACCGCCCGCGCGGCGATTCCCTCATCGGGTTCGGCTGGGCCATGGCCGAGTACCTGGCCACCCGGGCCCGGAGATAACTGTCCCACCCGCGCCGTAGGCTGGTGCCATGGCACTGACGTCGACGCGCCTCACAGCCGAGCAGTACTTCGCCCTTCCCCCCACCGAACAACGTACCCAGTTGATCGACGGGGAGGTGGTGGTGAACGAGCCGAACCTGCCCCACCAGCGGATCGCCGGAGAACTCTATCGGCTGGTGTCCAATTGGCTGCAGGATCACCCGGGCGGGGGTGAGGCCACCCTTCCGCTCGACGTCCACCTCGACGGCGGCAACGTGTTCGCCCCTGATGTGCTCTTCCTGCGGGAGGATGAGCGCCCAGCGCGCGACGCCACGCGGATCGTCGGGCCGCCGGCCCTGGCCGTGGAGGTGCGCTCGCCGTCGACCTGGCGTTACGACGTCGGCGCCAAGAAGGCCGCCTACGAACGTCTCGGCCTGGCCGAGCTGTGGCTGGTCGACATCGCGGCCGATGTGGTGCTGGTGTACCGGCGATCGTCGCCGGAAGCCGCCATGTTCGACGTGGCCCTCGAGCTCGGGCCCGGGGAGTCGCTCACCACGCCGCTCCTGCCCGGGTTCTCGATCGACCTGGCCAAGCTGTTCGACAGGTAACCGGCTGTTCGACCGTAAGCTACCGGCCGGGGAGGAGGGCGGCCACCTGCTTAGTGCAATGACCCTCCAAAGGCCCGGCCACGACCAGCAGGAGCCGGCTGGGGTGGAAGCCCAGCAGACGGGTCAGCTCCCGGGGCGAGGAACGGCGCAGCCGGCGGTCGAGCAGCTCGGCGGTCAGTCGCCGGTCGCCGAGGGGGATCTGGTGGACGGTGCCCTGCCAGCCGAACCGGCAGTCGTAACCGTCGGCGGTGGCGACCATCAGCGGCCCGTCCGACGGCTCGATCAGGGCCAGCGACGGGCGGTCGCCGGCGATCGTCCAGTAGGGGACCGACACGCCCTGGAAGCCGAGCAGGGGCCCGTGGGCGGGGTGGCGCAGGGCCGAGAGGTACCGCTCGGCCCGCCGCGGGGTCAGCGCGCCGATGCGCTGGGGCGGGGCGGCCAGGGCGACCGCTTCGGGCCGCACGGTGTCGGGGGGGTCGAGAGGATCGCCGATCGGGGCGCTGGTGACGTCGAAGGCGGCCAGGGGCTCGGCCGGGGGAGCGGGGAAGATGGCGCGTACGAAGGCGCCCGAGTCGAGATCGACGCCGACACAGCCGTCGGGCTGAGAGGCGAGCACGAGCATGCGAAGCTCCGCCCCGGCCACGGAAACCCGGTATCGAACCTCGGTTCGCATGGGGAAATGGTGGCGTAACGGCTCGACGAAGTGGTGGATGGTCGCTATAGCCCCATCGGCGACCGGCGAAATGGGTCCCCGCTAGGTGTCGGTCTCGCCGAGGAGCAGTGACCCAGCGGCGGCCGGGTCCGTCGTCCACGGGGCGTGCCGGGGGAGCCGGAGCCACAACGCAACGACCACGGCGCGCGCCCTGCGCCGGCGCGAACGCGTGCGCTGCATATGACCGGATGTCCTTGTAGGGTTCCGTGCACACTCGACAGGAGGACCTTCGTGGCCATTCAGAGCAGCGGGTACGCCCACGTCCGTCTCACCGTCACCGACATCGTCCGGTCGCGGGCGTTCTACGACGACGTGTTCGGGTTCGAGGTGGCCATGGAGGTGCCGGCCGACGCCGACGAGGCGACCCGTAAGAGCCTCGATTTCCTGTACGGCGGGGTGCTCTACAAGTTCGGCGAGTCGCTCTTTGGCCTCCGCCCGGCGGCGCCGGGCAGCGACCGCTTCCACGAGGACCGGGTCGGGCTCGACCACCTGAGCTTCGCCGTCGCCTCCCGCGACGACCTCGACGCCGCGGCATCGGCGCTGGACGCCAAGGGCATCGCCCACGAGGCGGTGAAGAACATAGGTCCCGCGTTCATCCTGGAGTTCCGCGACCCCGACGGCATCGCCCTCGAGTTGCTGGCGCCCGCCGGCTGACGTCCCGCCCGGCGGCGGGTGACACTGGACCGGTGCCCGTCGACGTCCCGCCGAGCGGCCTCCCGGTGGAAGGGTGCGTGCCCGAGCTCCGGCGGACGCTGGCCGGCGCGGGCCAGGCCGTCCTGGTCGCCCCTCCCGGTGCGGGCAAGACCACCATCGTCCCGCTCCGGCTGCTGGGCGAGCCGTGGCTGGCCGGGGGGCGGATCCTGGTGCTCGAGCCCCGCCGCCTGGCCACCCGGGCCGCAGCCCGGCGCATGGCGTCGCTGCTGGACGAGGAGGTCGGCGCCACGGTCGGCTACAGCACCCGCGACAAGCGGCGCGTCGGCCGGACCACCCGTGTGGAGGTGGTCACCGATGGCATCCTGACCCGGCGCCTGCAGCGTGATCCTTCGCTGCCAGGCGTGGGCCTGGTCGTCTTCGACGAGCTCCACGAGCGCAATCTGCAGGCCGAGCTGGCCCTCGCCCTGGTCCTCGACGCCCGCCCCGCCCTGCGGCCCGACCTCCGCCTGCTGGCCATGTCGGCCACCCTGGAGGCGGGGCGCGTGTCGGCCCTGCTGGGCGACGCCCCGGTGGTGGTCAGCGAGGGCCGGGCCCACGACGTGACGCTGCGGTGGATCCCCAGGCGCCGGGGGGAGCGCCTCGACGTCGCCACCGCCGCCGCGGTCCGGCGGGCGGTCCGGGAGGAGCCGGGCGACGTGCTGGCCTTCCTTCCCGGGGCAGGAGACATCCGCCGGGTCGAGGCCGCGCTGGGTGGCGGGCCGCTACCGGCCGGGGTCGATGTGCGCCCGCTGTTCGGCGCCCTCCCCGTCGCGGCCCAGGACGCCGCGCTGGCCCCCTCACCGGCGGGCCGGCGCCGGGTGGTCCTGGCCACCGACATCGCCGAGACCAGCCTCACCGTCGAGGGCGTGCGGGTCGTCGTCGACGCCGGGGAGAGCCGGACACCCCGCTTTGATCCCCGCAGCGGGTTGACCAAGCTGCGGACCGGCCCCATCTCCCGAGCGTCGGCCGAACAGCGCGCCGGGCGGGCCGGGCGCACGGGGCCCGGGGTCGCCTACCGCCTGTGGTCGAAGCTGGAGCACGCCGCCCGCCGGCCGTATCCCGACCCCGAGATCACCGGCGTCGACCTGGCCGGCCTGGTCCTCGAGCTGGCGGTGTGGGGCGCGGAGGCCGCCACCCTGGCCTTTCTCGACCCGCCGCCCCGCCGGGCGCTCGACGAGGCCGGCGCCCTGCTCGCCACGCTGGGCGCCGTCGACCCCTCCGGCCGGCCGACCCGGGACGGCCGGGCCATGGCCGAGCTGCCCCTGCATCCCCGCCTGGCCCGCATGGTCGTCACCGCGGCGGCGACCGGGGCGGGATGGACCGCCTGCGTGCTGGCCGCCCTGCTCGAGGACCGCGACGTCCTCCGGGGCCGGCCCGACGACCTCCCCACCGACGTGGCCGAGCGGGTGGCCCTGATCGCCGACCCGGCTGCGAGCCACGCCAGAGCCGACACCGGAGGGGCGCGTGCGGCGGCCCGCCGGGCGACCGAGCTGGCCCGGCGGGCGGGCGTCCGGCCCACGGCCGTCGACGTGACCCGATGCGGCACGCTGTTGGCCTCGGCCTACCCGGACCGCCTGGCCCAGGCCCGGGGCGGGGC
>JALYYN010000306.1 GCA_030946525.1 Actinomycetota bacterium
ACGCCCGGTTCTTCCACGAGATGCTCGACCGGGGCGTGGCCCTACCGCCCAGCCCGTTCGAGGCCCTCTTCCCGAGCCTGGCCCACGACAAGCAGGAGCTGGAGCGCACCGTCGACCTGGCGGCAGCAGCCGCGGCCGCCACCCGCTCGTTCTTGGCGCGGTGAACGCCTCCGGAGGGCCCTGGGCGCGACAAGAAACGGGGACTAGGCCCAGCCCAGCTCGACGAGCCGGGCGTCGTCGATGCCGAAGTGGTGGGCGACCTCGTGGATCACCGTGGTCCGCACCTGGGCGACCACCTCCTCCTCGGTCCGGCAGATCGAGCAGATCGTGAGGCGGTACAGGGTGATCCGGTCGGGCATCACCATGCCGGCGTAGCCCGCGTCCCTCCTGGTCAGGGGAATGCCCTGGTAGAGCCCGAGCAGGTTCGGCATCCGGGCGCGGTCCTCGACCCGGACCCACACGTTGTCCATCCGTCGGCCCAGCTCCTCGGGGATCCCGTCGAGGGCGTCGGCGACCAGTTCCTCGAAGCGCGCCGCGCCGACGGCGATCATGGCGGCGACCCTGCGCCGACGACGATCATGGCGGCGACCCTGCGCCGGCGGCGATCATGGCGGCGACCCTGCGCCGGCGGCGATCAAGAACGCTCGGGCACGACCCGGGCCAGGGCGGCGACGGCCCGGTAGGCCGCCTCGGCGGGGCCCAGCTCGTCGGGGCGCAGCAGGTTGGCCATGATCCGCAGCACCCACTCCATGAGGGTGCGGGAGTACATGCCGGTGCCGACCAGGGCCCGCATGAGGCGGGGCCGGCCGATGATGTGCACGAAGGCGCGGGCCACCTTGAAGTACAGCCCGTAGGTGGCCTGAATCTCCTTCTCGTAGGCCCGCAGGGCCATGGCGTCCCCCGACACCAGGGCCTGGTGGAGGGCGCCCGAGGCGATGCGGCCCGTCTCGTAGGCGTAGGCGATGCCCTCGCCGTTGAACGGGTTGATGGCCCCGATGGCGTCGCCCGTCCCGAGCCACGTCGGGCCCGACATCGGCCCCACGGCCAGGCCCATGGGCAGGCGGCCCCCGGTCGGCGGCCCGCACGACGTCTCCGGGGAGACGCCCCATGCCGCGCATTGGGGCGAGTCGACGAAGGCCTCCATCAGCTTGGTCGTGTTCACCTCCTTCCACTGGCTGAAGGTGGAGAGCAGGCCGATCCCGACGTTCACCCGGCCGTCCCCGACCGGGAAGATCCAGCCGTAGCCGGGCAGGACGTTCCCCTCGCGGTCGCGGATGTCGAGGTGGGACTCGATCCACGGCTCGTCGTGACGGGGCGACGTGAAGTAGCCCCGGATGGCCATGCCCTGCGGCCACGCCTTGTTCCGGGTGGTGCCGATGGCCCGCCCGAAGCGGGAGTTGGCCCCGTCGGCCACCACCACGTACGTCGCCCGGGCCTCCCGGGTCTCGCCGGTCTCCTTGTCCTTGACCACCGCGCCCCGCAGCACGCCGTCCTCCATGACGGGGGCGATGGCCTCGGCTCCCTGCCACAGGGTGGCGCCCGCCTTCTCGGCCCGCAGGGCGACCGCCTCGTCCAGGTCGTGGCGGGTGACGACGTAGCCGTGGCGGGGCATCCCGGGGACGTCGGGCCACTCCAGCTCGAGCACCCGGCCGAAGGCCACGGAGCGCAGGCCGCCGAAGCGGTGGTGGCGGGCCAGCTGGTCGGCCAGGCCCATGTCGTCGAGCTGGCGGACGGCACGCGGGGTCAGCCCGTCGCCGCAGGTCTTGACCCTGGGGTAGCGCTTCTTCTCGACGACGAGGACATCGTGGCCGGCCTCGGCCAGCCAATAGGCGCAGGATGCCCCCGAAGGCCCACCGCCCACGACGAGGACGTCGTGCTTGGCGCCGCCCCCGGTCAGGTCTGTGTCAGCCGTCCTACAACCTGTCCCGTTCGTACTGGACCACGGCCTGGATCTCCGCGTCGCTCAGCTGGCCCTTGAAGGCGGGCATGCCGCCGGACGCGGGCCCGTGCTGGCCGCCGGGACGGTTGGGATCGCCGTAGGGCTTGCCCTTGGAGGGCGCCGAGCCGGTTTCGACCCACGTGATTTGGTCGGCCACGTCGGGGAAGGTGAGCTTGGCCTCGCCGCCGGCCAGCTTGGGACCGACGCCACCGCCCCCGGTCGGGCCGTGGCAGCCGGCGCAGCCGGCCTTGACGTAGACCGCGGCGCCGTTGGGCGGACCGCCGGCGGCCGCCTTGGGCTGGGCGAAGGCGCCCAGGTAGATGACGCCCCAGAACGGCAGGATCAGCAGGACCGGCATCATCCACACCGGGATGCCGCTGCGGGGGCCGCTCTCGACGTGGGACACGGGCAGCGTCGTCGGCACCGGGGCCCCGGCGGCGACTGCGGCGGCGGAGGGCATGCCGACGCCGGCGGGCACGGGCGCGGGCCCGGCG
>JALYYN010000325.1 GCA_030946525.1 Actinomycetota bacterium
GTCGAGCTGGCCGCCGGCGCCGACCCCGCCGGCGACGCCGGCCTGGTGCTCCGGGCGGCCTCCGCCGCTGCCCGGGGGGGCACCCGTCTCGGCCGGCGGACCCTCGACCGGCTGGCGGCGGAGGCCCCGGCCGGCATGGACCGCGGCTGGACCGACGCCATGCGGGCCGACCTCGTCGGGCTCCTGGGGGCGGGGCGGGCGGCGATCACCGTCCTCGAGGCCCTCGACCAGCGCGGGCTGCTCGTGCGCCTTGTCCCCGAATGGGCGTCGGTGCGGTGCCGGCCCCAGCGCAACGCCTACCACCGCTTCACCGTCGACCGGCATCTCTGCGAGGCGGCGGCAGGCGCCGCGGCCGGCACCGTCACCGTCGAGCGCCCCGACCTCCTCCTGGTCGGCACATGGCTCCACGACATCGGCAAGGGCTTCGTCGGCGTCCGGGGACCGGACCACACCGTCGCCGGCGAGGTGGTGATGGCGGAGGTGGCGACGCGCATGGGCTTCGCCGCCGACGACGTCGACACCCTGGTCGCCATGGTGCGCCATCATCTCCTGCTGCCCGACGTCGCCACGCGCAGGGATCTCGACGACCCCAGCACCGTCGAACAGGTCGCCAAGGCGGTCGAGAGCCCGGTGCTGCTCGCCCTGCTCCACGGCCTCACGGTGGCCGACAGCGAGGCCACCGGGCCGGCGGCCTGGAGCCCCTGGAAGGCGGGCCTGGTCGCAGGACTGGTCGAGCGGGTGGACCGGCGCCTGTCCGGCGCCGACCCGGTGACGGCGCCGTTCCCCACGCCGGCCCACGAGGCGGTCCTGGCCCGGGCCCGGAGCGCCGGCGCCCTGGTGATCGAGGCGGCGGGCGGTCACGCAACTGTCGCCGCGCCCGACCGGACGGGCCTGTTCTGCACGGTTGCCGGCGCCCTGGCCCTCCACGGCCTCGACATCCTCGCCGCCCGGGCGTGGTCGAGCGAGGACGGGATGGCCCTCGAGGAGTTCAGGGTGGAGCCCGGTTTCGGGAAGGAGCCCGACTGGGCCCGGGTGGAGGCAGACGCCGCCCAAGCCTTGGCCGGCCGGCTGTCGCTCGAATCGCGGCTGGCCGACCGGGCCCGGCAGTACGCGGGCCGGGCCGGGGTGCTGGCCGCCGAACCGCCCCGCACCCAGGTCCGGGTCGACCTCGATGCGTCCGCCACCGCGACGGTGGTCGAGGTCCGGGCCGCCGACCGTATCGGCACCCTGTACCGCATCACCCGCGTGCTCGCCGACCTCGGGCTCGACGTCCGTCACGCCAAGGTGGCCTCCGTCGGCCACGAGGTCGTCGACGCGTTCTATGTGGTCGACGCGGCGGGTGACAAGGTGTCCGACGACGATCGGGTCGCCACCATCGAACGGGCGCTCCGGCTGGTCCTCGCCGGCGTGCCGTAGTGCTCGGTGCGGGGTAGATCAGGGGGATGACCGCCATCGCCTTCTGCGGGCTGGGCCAGATGGGTACGCCCATGGCCGGCCGGGTCCTGGACGCCGGCCACGACCTCACCGTGTGGAACCGCACCCCGGAGCGGGCTGACCCACTGGTCGATCGGGGCGCCCGCCGGGCCGGCTCCGCCGCGGACGCGGCGTCCGGTGCCGAGGTGGTGGTGACCATGCTGGCCGATCCGGGCGCCCTCGAGGAGGTCGTCTTCGGCCCGGAGGGCGTCGCGGCCGGCCTCGCGCCCGGCTCCACCCTGATCGACATGTCCACCGTCGGCCCCGACGTGGTGCGCGACCTGGCGGCCCGGCTGCCGGCGGGCGTGCACATGCTCGACGCCCCGGTGCTCGGCAGTGTCCCCCAGGCCACCGAGGGCACGCTGAAGGTCTTCGTCGGCGGGGAGGCCGACGTGGTCGAGCGGTGGCGGCCGGTCCTGGAGGCGTTGGGCACGCCGACCCATCTGGGCCCCCTGGGCTCGGGAGCGGCCATGAAGCTGGTGGCCAACTCGACGCTGGGTGCGGCGATGTGCGGGCTGGCCGAGGCGCTGGCCCTCGCCGACGCCCTCGGCCTCGGGCAGGCGGCCGTGCTCGACATCCTGGCCGGGTCGCCGATCGGGGCCACGGTGCGGGGCAAGCGGGCGCTGATCGACGGCGGGGAGTACCGGCCGGCGAACTTCAAGCTCGCCCTGGCCGCCAAGGACCTCGGCCTGGTCACCGGCGCGGCGGATGCCGCCGGGCTCTACCTCCGGCTGGCCCGGGCCGCCGGCGAGTGGTTCGCGCAGGCCGTGGACGCCGGGCTCGGCGACCGCGACTACTCGGCGGTCATCGCCGTGGCCAGGGGCGGGGCGCCCGGCTCCGCATAGGCTGGCGACATGGACATCGAGGGCGCCCGCGCCTTTCTGCGGGAGCACCATCGGGCCGTCCTCTCCACCTTCCGTCCCGACGGCCGACCGCAGATGTCGCCGGTGTCGATCGCCGTCGACAACGACGGCCGGCCGGTGGTGAGCACCCGGGAGACCGCCTACAAGGTCCGTCACCTGCGGCGCGACCCCCGGGTGTCGATCTGCGCGTTCTCGGAGGACTTCTGGAACTGGATCCAGATCGACGGCACCGCCACCGTCGTGGCGCTCCCCGACGCCATGGAGCCCCTGATCGACTACTACCGCAGCGTCCAGGGCGAGCATCCCGACTGGGACGACTACCGGAGGGCCATGCAGGAGCAGCGCCGGGTCATCGTCCGGGTCGAGATCGAACGGGCGGGACCGAACACCCACGGGTAGGGCGGCGCGCTACAGCCAGTCCTTCGACCGGAACCACAGGTAGCCGACGACGGTGATGGCGGCCATGAGACTCAGGGCGTAGGGGTAGCCGTACTTCCAGTGCAGCTCGGGCATGTCATCGAAGTTCATGCCGTAGATGCCGGCGACGAGCGTCGATCCCAGCAGGATGGCGCCCCAGGAGGTCATCCGCTTCATCACGCTGTTCATCCGGTTGGAGATGATGGCCAGATGGGCGTCGACGGCGTTGCCCATCAGCTCGCGGTGGTTGTCGACGATGTCGACGGCCCGGAGGACGTGGTCGAACACGTCCTGGAGGTGGGTGATGGCGTTGTCGTCGATCCACTCCACCTCCTTGCGCAGGAGGGCGGCGACGACGTCACGGGTGGGGATGGCAAGGCGGCGGTAGGCCATCAGCCGGCGGCGCACGTCGAACAGCTCCTGCTGGATGGCCCGCTCGTCGAACGGACCCTCGGCGAAGATCCGGTTCTCCAGCTCCTCCAGCTCGTCCTCGACCTCGTCGTTCCGGCTGAAGTACCCGTCCACCAGCTCGTCGAGGACCACGTAGAGCAGGAAGCCGACGGTGGCGTGCTCGGGCCGGATGCGTTCGAAGCGCTTCCGGGCCCCGTCGATGAACGAGGCGTCGCCGTCCTTCTCGTCCTCCCGGACGGTGATCATCCAGGTGGGGCCGATGAAGATGTCGACCTCCCGCCGCTCGGCGGTGTAGGCCACGAGGAAGGCGTGGCTGGGGTAGTGCTCCAGCTTGGGCCGCTGATGACGCTCGCGGACGTCCTCCATGGCCAGCGGATGCAGGGAGAACTCCTCCTGCAGTACGGCGAGGTCCGGCTCCCCCGGTCCGGCCACGTCCACCCAGACGAGCTGGTCCGGGTGGGTGATCGCCTCGGAGACCGAGGCCGGGTCGACCTCCTTGACGGTGCCCTCGGGGTAGCAGCGGGCCGAGATCACCTGCCCGGCGCCACCGCCTCACGCACCTGCTCCTGGCGCTCCTCGATCGGGCCGGTCAGGGTGTGAAAGGCCACGTCGGCGCCCGTCAGCAGCTCGACGACGCGCCGGTCGATGTCGGCCTGGAACGCGGGGTCGTCCGGGCGGAGCCCGTCGAGCACGATGGGGAACTCCACCGGCAGGTAGAAGACGTGGTCGTACCGGGACCGCAGGTCCATGGTTGCGATCTCACGCGACTCGTACCAGAGGTGGTTCTCCTTGCGCTCGGCGTCCTGGTTCTCCATGACCCAGTCGGCGTAGGCGAGCACGTCGTAGATCGAACGGTCGGCCACGAAGCGCTCGTGGACGGCCTCGGCCCGCCACTGCTTGAGGAAGATGAGCGTCTCTGTCTCCGCCGTCGCGCTCTGGTCGAGGGGGAAGCCGAGCTGCACGACCTCACGGGCCACTTCGGGCAGGAGCGGGTAGTCCCACTCCCGGGCGAACAGGTTGGCGAGGGTGGTCTTGCCGGTGGAGAAGGAGCCGACGAAGGCGACCCTCAGGGCGGCGCCGGTCATGGAGTGAGTCTCATGGGCGTCAGTCTGCCCGCGGCCACGGCGTGCCGCCCGTCGTGTCGCTGGTCAATCGGCCTTGAGCTCCGGGGGGTACATGTAGTAGTTGGCCGCCGAGGCGGCGGTGGCCCCCTCGTGGACGGCGGCGGTGATCTGGTGGCCGTGCATGCGGGTCACGTCGCCCGCGGCGTAGACCCCCGGCACGTTGGTCTTCTGCTCCTCGTCGGTGTCGATGTAGCCGTTGTCGGCCAGCGTCACCCCGAGATCCTTGGCCAGATCGACCTGCGGTGTCGCCCCCTGGGTGCAGAACAGGGCGTCGAGCTTGATCTCCAGTCCGCCCTCGGTCAGCACCGCGGTGAACTGGCCGTCGGCGCCCTCGGCCCGCTCGATCTTGTCGTGGACGACCGGGATGTTGAACGTGGCCAGGCGGTCCTGGAACTTCTGGGAGATCTCGTTGGTGTGGCTGTTGGTGAGCACGGTCAGCCGGTTGGAGAAGCGGCTGAGCTGCATGGCCTCGCCCGCGGCGCCGTCGGTGTGGCCGATGACGAGGATGTCCTTGCCCTTGCTCGAGTAGCCGTCGCAGGTGATGCACCAGAACATGCTGTGGCCGACGTAGGTCTCCCACCCGTGGAAGTGCGGGTAGTGGTCGAGGACGCCCGAGGCGATGATGACCACCTTGGCCCGGTAGGCGCCGAACTGACCCTGGGCGACGAACTCGTCGCCTTCCCGTGAGCAGTCGATGACCTTGTGGTGCTCGAAGTCGACCTGCTGGTACTCGGCCAGCTGGGCCTTGCCCAGCTCCCGCAGCTTGGCCGCGGGCACGCCCCCCGGGAAGCCCAGGTAGTTGTGGTTGACCTGGTGGTGGGTGGAGCGGCCGTGGCCGGCGTCGAAGACGATGACCGTCCGGTCGTACCGGGCCAGGTAGATGGCGGCGGACAGGCCGGCGGGCCCGGCACCCACGACGAGGGCGTCGGCCCGTCGTTCGCGGGTCACTTGCGTGCGCCGCTCATGCCGGGATGTCGGACTCGCTGTCGCAGCGGACGAAGTCCCCACCGGCCGCCTCGGAGTCGCCCGCTTCCACGAACATCTGGGTGACCATCGGGTTGCAGGCGACCACGTACACGTCGTCGCCCAGCCCGACCTTCGACCGGAAGTACAGGATCTCGTTCATCCCCTGGCGGGAGAGCGTCTCGAGCTCGCTCATCACCAGCACGAGCCGCCTCGGGTTGGCGGCCGCCGCACGCTCGAGGTCCCGGCGCAGCTTGACCACCTGGTCAGGGTCGAGCCGGCCCTTCAGCACCACCCGGGCCACGCCGTCGGCGAGGGTGTACTGGGAGTCGAACTTGTCGGTCGAGGACATGATGCGCACCTTGACCCTGACCTCGGTGTTCTGCGGGAGGCGCACGGTGAGGGCTTCGGCGTCGAAATCGGCGTAGGGCTGGTCGTTGACCCACACCTCGGCCAGGCGCACGCTGCCGGGGGGCAGCAGGTCGGGGGCGACCCGCAGGACGCCGTCGGGGAAGTTGACCGCCTTGGGCTTGAAGTGCAGCTCCAGGTCCTCCTGGTTGACCAGCAGGTTGCTGTAGACGGCGGTCAGGTAGCAGAGCTCCATGGAGTGGTAGCCGGACATCGAGTGGCTGCCCTTGAGGCGCTCGTTGCCGACCAGGTAGGGGACACCGCTGGCCAGGACGTTGAAGTAGATGCCGCCCTCGTCGTGGTCGAGGAAGTGGGCGTTGTAGAACGCAGCCGACTCGCGGGCCAGCCGGGCGTGCTCGGGGTTCCCGAGCGAGCCGGCCAGGATGTAGTAGGCGAGGATGCCCTGCTCCTGCTGCCACCACGCCTTGCGGTCGTGCCAGATGAAGCGGTGCCATTCCTGGCCGGGCTCCAACTGGCGCTCGACCACGTCGTACCACCCGCCGCGCTGCTGGTCGCTGCCGACCGCCGGCATGGTGTCGGCGATCTTGTTGGCCAGGTGGACGTACTCCTCGTTGGGCCGGCGGTGGTGGATGCGCATGAGGTTCCAGGCGATCTTCAGGTTGTGCCCGACCACCGCGCTGTTCTGCTGCCAGCCCCACTTCTGGTCGTGGCTCCAGTCCTCGTGGAAGCGCTCCTGCACGAAGGGGCTGTGCTCGTCGTCGGGGAAGCGGGCGGCGATGGTGTCGCCGGTATGGACCAGGAAATCCTCGAGGTCCTTGCGGCCGGTGGCGATCACCGCGTTGATGAGGTACGCGGGCGCGTGGTCGCCGACGGAGTTCCAGTTCTTGCGCGCCCGGTTGGACCGCAGACTGTCGGAGCGGGGGTCGAGGTTGACCGGGTCGAGGTGGGAGAAGTACCCACCCAGATCCTCGTCCTTGTAGAAGCGGTCGAAGAGCAGGATCGTCTTGTCGATGTCTTCGAGGATCCGCGGGTCGCCGGTGATGCGGTAGGTCTGGGTCGGCCCGGCGAGGGCGTAGATCTGCTCGTACATCGGAATGGCGTCGTAGTCGTCGCCGAACTCGGAGGTGAAGATCTTGCGCTGGCTGCTGCCGGAAACGTCGATGCCGTGGTACCAGTACACGACGCCCTCGGACTCGTTCACCGCCCGCATGTGCTCCCGCAGGTACTCGGTGCCGCTCTCGGCCGCCTCCAGGAAGCGGTCCTCGCCGGTCAGCAGGTAGGCCGTGGCCAGTCCGTAGACCAACCGGGAGATGGTGTCGGTCTCCTGGCGGTAGTCCGGGGCGATGTAGTCGGGCGTGTGGGTACCCGACAGCGACAGCTTGGTCCGGTAGTTGCGCCAGTCGTAGTTGCCGTCGGGGAACTGGCCCCGCAGGTAGAAGTCGCCGATGAAGCGGGCCTGGTTCACCCACCAGCGGGGCTGCTCGAAGATGTACTCCTTGCCCCGGATGCTCGGGAAGATGATCGACTTCACCTCGAAGCGGTGGCTGTCGCCCTCCGGGTAGAAGATGCCGTAGGCGAACAGGTAGCGCTCGGGGACGAGCATGTCCCGCATCTGGCCGGTGGTGTCGAGGTAGGCCTCGCCGAAGTTGCGCATGGCCTGGGAGAAGGTGTTCTTGGTCATGCAGGCCTCGAACACCCGCCCGTCGGTGGTCCGCAGGCCGAAGGAGTCGGTGTCGTCCTCGTAGCGGGTGACGTAGCCGGCGATGGTGTCGGAGAACGTGAAGTCGATCTTCGGGTTGGTCATGGCGTCGCCACACCTCCTGGGCGTTCAGAGATCAGCACGACCGCACTGCGGCCGAACACGTGGTAGATGGGTTCCTCGACCGGCACTTCGTCGCCCGGATCGAGGATGTCGGTGGGCGACGGCTTGGCCGTGTCGATCGCCCGGGACCAGCTGCGGCCGGCGATCACCGGCAGTTCGAAGTCGAGGCCGAGGTCGTACATGTTGAGCATGACGTGCAGGTCACCCTCGTCGTCGAGGGCGCCGAGGGTGAAGGAGAGCACCCGGCACATCGGGTCGTTCCACCCGGCCTCACCGAGCCGGCACCCGTGCCAGGCGATCTCGGGCACGCCCCGACCGTTCACCCGGTCGGAGTAGAAGTCGTCGCGCCGCAGCGTGGGAAACCGCTTCCGGAACGCCACCATGGAGGCGAAGAAGCGGACCATGTCGGCGTTCTTGTCGGCCAGTGCCCAGTCGTACCAGCTGAGCTCGTTGTCCTGGCAGTAGGCGTTGTTGTTGCCCTGCTGGGTCCGGCGGAACTCGTCGCCGCCGAGGAGCATCGGCACCCCGCGGCTGAGCAGCAGGATGGCGGCCGCGTTCTTGACCTGGCGAGCGCGCAGGGCGTCGGTGTCGGGGTCGTCGGTGGGGCCCTCGGCGCCGCAGTTCCAGCTCCGGTTGTCGTCGGAGCCGTCGCGGTTCTGCTCGCCGTTGGCCTCGTTGTGCTTCGAGTTGTAACTGACCAGGTCGTTCAGGGTGAAGCCGTCGTGGCAGGTCAGGAAGTTGATGCTGTTGGACGGCGCCTCGTCCTCCGGGCGGAAGAGATCCTCGCTGCCGGCGATGCGGGTGGCGACCGGGCCGATGATCCCCGGTTCGCCCCGCAGGAAGCGGCGGATGTCGTCCCGGTACGGTCCGTTCCACTCGGCCCAGCGCTTCCCGGGAAAGCGGCCGACCTGGTAGAGCCCGCCGGCGTCCCATGCCTCGGCGATCACCTTGGTCTCGGACAGGATCCGGGAGAGCTCGATGTTCCACAGCACCGGCGGCGTGGCCATGGGCGCCCCGTCGGGACCGCGCGAGAGCACGGAGCCGAGGTCGAAGCGGAAACCGTCCACGTGGTTGTGGGTGACCCAGTACTCGAGCGACTCGATGATGTACTTCGTGACCACGGGGTGGTTGGCGTTGAAGGTGTTCCCGCAGCCCGAGTAGTCCATGTAGTACCGCTTGTCGCCCGGCACGAGGTGGTAGTAGGCCTCGTTGGCCTGACCGCGGAAGCCGATGGTGGGCCCGTTCTGGTTGCCCTCGCTGGAGTGGTTGTAGACGACGTCGAGGATCACCTCGATCCCCGCCTTGTGGAGCGCCTTCACCATGTCCCGGAACTCGCGGAGGTGGGCGCCCTCCTCCGGCTCCACGCAGTAGGAGGACTGCGGCGCGAAGTGGCCGTAGGGGTCGTAGCCCCAGAAGTTGCGCAGCGGCGTGCCGTCGGGGGCGTACCGCAGGATCTGGGACTCGTCGAAGTCGTAGATGGGGAGCAGCTCCACCGCGGTCACGCCCAGGCTCACCAGGTACGGGATCTTCTCGACGACACCCCGGAAGGTACCGGGGTGGGCGACGCCGGAGCTGGCCGACTGCGTGAAGCCGCGCACGTGCATCTCGTAGATGACCGTGTCGCTCATCGGCGTGCCGGGGAACCTGTCGTCCTCCCAGTCGTAGTCGTCGGGGTCGATCACGACGCTGCGCATGGAGGAGGCGACGTTGTCCTGGGGCCCGACCGCGTTTCCCCGGTCCCAGAGCTGGTTGACGTTGCCGAGCGCGTACGGGTCGATCAGCACCTTGTTGCGGTTGAAGCGGCAGCCGCTGGCGCTGGTGTCGGTGGGGCCGTCCATCCGGTAGGCGTAGAGCTGGCCGGGTCGGGCGCCGAGGACGTAGCAGTGCCAGAAGTGGAAGCTCTTGTTGGCACTCGCGTCCAGGGTGATGACGCGGTTCGGCTGCGGAGCGTCCTCCGAGGCGAAGAGGAGGAGCTCGACAGAGGTGGCGTGCTCGGAGTAGATCGAGAAGTTGACCCCGTCGGCGTCCGCGGTGGCGCCGAGGGGTTGGGCCCGGCCCGGCGTGACGGCCAGCTCATCTGCCTTCATGCGCTTCCTTTGCGAGCTTGCCTCATCGGTGCCCGGCCCTGTTCCTGGATCGGGACTCACGGTACTGAACGCGCCGCCGAAATCGACGATAACACCCCCCCACAGGCGGAGGCGTCCTGTCGTTCCCCAACGTTTGACCAACGCCGGGCGCCTCTGGCAATCGGCGCGTGCGGGTGCTAACAAGGCCGATTGAGCCCCGCCGGGCGGGGTCGCGCACGACATGGACGGGAGGGCGCGCCTGTGGCTGCGTCGGAGATGCAATCGGAATCGGAGCGGGCCAAGGCGGTCGTGCGCCGGTGGAACGACGAGGGCTGGTCGGGGGGCAACTACGAACTGGCGCAGGAGATCATCGCCCCGGTGATGACGGTCCACGGCGCCGGCGGCCAGGCCGTCGGCATGGGGCCCGACGGCCTGGTCGACCTCATCAAGACCTGGCGGACTGCGTTCCCCGACGGCTACATGACCGTCGACGACATCATCGTCGAGGGTGACCTGGTCGGCATCCGCAACACCTGGCACGGCACCCACCAGGAGTCCTTCTACGGGATACCGGCGAGCGGTAAGGAGGTCCACGTCACCTCGGTCGGTCTCGACCGGGTGACGAACGGCCAGGTCGCCGAGGGTTGGGGCGAGCTCGACATGGTCGGCATGATGCAGCAGCTCGGCGCCATGCCCATGGCCGGGCCCGGTGCGGTGAGCACCGGCCGGTCCTCCGAGTGGGGCCCGTCCTCGACGGTGAGCGGCGACGCGACGACCAGCCCCGAGGAGTACCGGGCGATCGTGGCCCGTTTCGTCGAGGCCCTGGGCCACGCCGACGAAGCTGCGCTCGCCGACCTCGTCGACGAGGCCGCCTTCGTCGACCACAACCCGGTGTGGGGCACGGACGACTGGGCCGGCGTGATCGCGGGCGCCAAGGCGCTACGGGCCGCGTTCCCGGACCTGGAGGTGAAGCTCGACACCGCCAACATGGTCGCCGAGGGCAATCAGGTCGTCGCCCACTCGCTCCTGTCCGGCACCCAGACCGGGGAGTTCCTGGGCGTGGCCCCGACGGGCAAGGCGATCACCTGGAGCCACACCGACTTCGTGCGCATCGCCGGCGGCAAGGTGGTCGAGCGTTGGGTCTCAGCCGACACCCTCACCCTGTTCCAGCAGATCGGGCTGCTCCCGGGAGGGAGCTGAGCCCGGTGGCCGTCGACAGGGTCCTCGTCATCGGTGCGACGGGCAACGTCGGCTCTCAGGCGGTGCAGGCGCTCGTGGGCAAGGGTGTCGGGGTCCGGGCGTTCAGCCGTGATGCGGGCAGGGCCGCCGGCCTGGGCCCGGCTGTGGAGGCCTTCGAGGGGGATCTGGACCGCCCCGAGACCCTTGCCCCCGCCTTCGACGGCGTGGACAAGGTGTTCGTGGTGGCCGGTGGCAACAACATCCCGGCCGAGGACGCCAATGTGATCGACGAGGCCGAGAAGGCCGGTGTCGGGCAGGTGGTCCTGCTGTCGTCGCTGGGCGTGGAACACGGTGTGGCCTCGGGGCCCATGCACCAGCCCGGTGAGGAGCGGCTGCGGGCGTCGGCCCTGCCGTGGACCATCCTGCGCCCGAGCGTGTTCATGAGCAACGCCCTGATGTGGAGGGACACCATCCTGGCCCAGGGCGTGTTCTACGAGCCGACCGGCAGCGGCAGCCACGCCATGATCCACCCCGGCGACATCGGGGCGGTGGCGGCCGAGGTGCTCACCTCCGACGGGCACGACGGCCGGACCTACGAGCTGACCGGCCCGGAGGCCGTCACCTCGGCACAATGCGCAGCAGCCCTGGCCGCCGCCCTGAGCATCGACGTCCGCCACGTGGACGTCCCCGACCAGGCGTTCCACGAGGGCCTGTCCCAGGCGGGCCTGCCCCCGATGCTGATCGACTCGCTGGCCGGGTATTTCGCCATGGTCAAGGCCGGCGAGTTCGCCATGGTGACGTCGACCATGCGGGACCTGCTCGGTCGGCCGGGACGGACCTTCGACGAGTGGGCGGTCGAGAACCGCGCTGCGTTCGTCCGGTAGGGGATGCGAGCCGGAAGGCTCGCCTACAGGTCGGCGGAGGCGGCAGCCCGTTCGGGCGGCGCCACCGCGTCGGCCCGCTCCCGCTCGGCCTGCGCCCGCCGGGGCTGGCGGAACTCCCTCTGCCACAGGATCATCGAGGCGGCGAAGACCCAGAGGAGGAACACGACCGCAGAGGGGATGAACAGCCCGTAATAGACGGGATCCGAGAAGTCGGCGAAGTAGGTGAACAGTGCCGATGCGAACCCGAGGCAGCCGCCGAGGAGGGCCAGGCCCGCCAGCCAGTTCGGGTACTCCTCGCTCAGCCCGAAGGCGAGCGCATAGGCCAGCGACGTGAGGCCGAAGTAGAAGAAAAGGACGAGGATGAAGACGCCGGTGGCCACCCCCATCACGCCGGCGGCGGTCAGCACCGCGGCGAACTGCTGATCGGGCGGCGTGTGCATCCACACGTCGGCGGCCACGTGCAGGCCCAGTCCGTCCACGCCCTGGCCGAGGATGGCGAACACCGTCCCGATGAGCCCGATGACGAACGCGGCGGTGGCCCATGCCGACGCCCGCTCCTGGCGGATGGACCGGGAGAACGCAGCCAGGCCGGCCAGCATGACGACCAGCACCATCATCAGGCCGAAGTGCAGGAACAGCCACGCCGGGAAGTCCCGGACCGTCCGCAGGACCCCGGTGGCGTCGCCGGGCGGCAGATGGGGATGGAGGGCCACGAACGGGAACGCCACGACCGCGCCGACCCCGCCGCCGATGACGCCCATCCGGTACAGGTGGCGGTCGCTGATCGCCTCCCGCTTCCCCGCAACCGGTGTCGGAGGCGGATCTTCGGCTGTCCTCATCGGTCCCTACTCTCTCGGCCGACAGCGTGTCGGCCGGCCCTGGCCCGGCCTCGACCGCCGGGGAGGCGGGGAAGCGCGCCGAGCCTCCTCGCAGCTTGCACGTCTCCCGTTCGGGTGTCAACGGGCAGGGCGAGCGAGCGGCGGAACCCCTGGCAATTGCGGCCGAACGGTGGTATCACAAGACTTGGCCAACGCAAGCGAAGACAATTCGTCGTCAACGTCGTACAGGAGACTCTTCGACGGTTCGGCGGGCACCTCGGAAGCAGGTTCGGCCGACGACAGACCACCAACCACCACCGGCCGGCCGGCCGCTTAGCGGGGAGTTCGACTATGTCGGTCCACGTGACGCCCGAACACGTCTCCAACGCGTACAAGGTCCTCGGTTCCGGCGATGCGTCCCTCATCGCCGACTACTGGGACGAGAGCATGGTCTGGCTGGTGCCCGGCCACAACCAGCTGTCCGGATGGAAGTACGGGCGCGACGCGTTCCTCGCGTTCATGGCCAAGGTCGGCGAGCTCAGCGGCGGCAGCTTCCACATGGCCGTCATCACCATCATGACCAACGACGACTACTCCTGTGACGTCACCAACAACCAGGGGACACGGGCCAACGACGCCGGCAAGAAGCTGAACATCGACGTGGCCCACGTGCTGCGCTGGCGTGACGGCAAGGTCATCGCCGGCAAGGGCGGCATCTTCGGTGACGGTACGGCGGAGTACGACGAGTTCTGGTCCTAACAGAGAAGGAGCGGTTCATCTCATGCCCATCATCACCGTCCAAGTCATCAAAGGCGTGGTGCTCACCAGCGACGAGCAGAAGCGGGACCTGCTCCAGAAGATGACCGACACGTTCATCGGCGTGGTGGGCGAGCTGGCCCGGCCGTACACGTACTGCCTCATCCAGGAGACCCCCGTCTACGAATGGGCGCTGGCCGGTCGTCCGCTGCCCGACCTGCCCTTCCTGTACGGGCCGGAGTACGCGGCGATGCACGCCAAGGCCAACGCGGTCATGAGGGCCTACGTCGAGTCGCAGTCCGGGCAGTCGACCGACCCCACTCCCGCCGGAGGAACGGACGAGGCGAGCCAGAAGGCCCAGGACCAATGGGCGAGCGGTTCGGCGTAGCGACGGGCACACCCCCACGATCGGCGGCTGAGGCAGAGAGAGGTCACACGTGTCGGTTGAGGAAGAGAACAAGGCGCACTACCGCGCCTTCGTCGAGCAGATCAACAAGGGCAACATCGACGGGGTCGACGAGTTCTTCGCGAGCGACTACACGGAGCACAGCGCACCTCCCGGCGCGCCGCCCGGGGTAGAGACGATCAAGATGGTCTTCCGCATGTTCCGCACCGCGTTCCCCGACGTTGTGTTCACGGTCACCGACCTTGTGGCCGAGGGCGACAAGGTGTGCACGTACGTGATCGGGGAGGGCACCCAGGACGGCCCCTTCATGGGCGTGCCACCCACGGGCAAGCACGCCCGATGGGCGGCGTTCGGCATCAACCGCTATGAAGGCGGCGCCATCAAGGAGCACTGGGGACTGCCGGACCTCATGGGCCTCATGACCCAGCTGGGCGCCATCCCGCCCCCGCCCGGGCCCTGACGCAACCGGTCGGCGTGGCAGGGGGCGGTCCCCCCCGCCATGCCGCCCCCCGCTCTACCCGCCGACGCCCAGCTGCTGCATCATGCCGAGCATGTCGACGTCGTACCAGCTCTCCACGACCTTGCCGTCGGCGACGCGCAGGATGCCCATCTCGGTGAACTTGACGGTCTTGCCGGTGGCGGGGATGCCGAAAAGCTCCCCATTGTGGGTGCCGCCCTGGCTGAACCGGGCCGCGACGCGATCGGGCTCGGCCACCAGGTGGTCGATCGTCATCCAGTAGTCCGGGAAGGCGTCACGGAACATGGTGGCGATCAGCTTCACGCCGGCAGGACCGGGAGGAAGGGTCGGCGCGCTGGGACTGGTGGCCTCGGGATGGAAGATCTCGTCGGCCACGTCGAGGTTGCCCTTGTTCCAGACCTCGTCGATGAAACGGATCATCAGGGCGCGGTTGGCGTCCGCGGTCGACGGCGCGCCCGTGATGTGCGGACCGGGCGGGATGGTGGAAGGGTCGGCCCCCGGCGGCGCCGGCACCACGCCCATCTGCTGCATCAGGCTCATCATGTCGATGTTCACCCAGCCCTCGACGACCTTCAGGTCGCGCATGCGGAAGAGCCGGGTGCCGGTCCAGTGGACCTTCTTGCCGGTGGGCGCCACGCCGAAGAACTCGCCTTCGTGGGTGCCCGAGATGATGCCCCGGCCGAAGATCATGTCGCCTTCGGCGATGACGTCGTCGAAGACGAACTTGAGGTCGGGGAAGGGCGAGTTGAACATGGTGTAGGCCTCTTTGAGGCCGGCCCGTCCGGGCTTCTGGCCGGGTACGGGGTCGTGCTCGAGGTAGTCGTCGTAGACCAGCGCGTCGAGGACGTCGAGCTCGTTCTTGTTGGTGGCGTCGACGTACCGGGCGATGACCGCCTTGTTGGCGATCTCCTCCGCCGTGGTCGACGCATAGATGCGGTCGAGCAGGTTGGCCTTCGACCTGATGTCGTCGTCGTCTGCGGGCATCGGTTCTCCTCGTCGGGCGCCGGGTGGGTCGGTGGTGGTGCGAGGCGCCGCAGGGGCGCCGGACGAGGAGGAGCAGGACCCGGCCGTGCCAGGGTCCTGCTCCGCCCCGGGACAAGGGCCCGCCGAGGGGCCGCCGGCTACTTCGGCGCCAGCCGGTCGGGGATGGGCTTGAGCGGGTTGGCGTGCCAGAAGAAGTCGTCGACCCCGTGCTGGTCGGCGGTGTACACGTGGACCTCGGCGATCTTGTTGTCGCGGATCGTGTACACGCTGCAGGTGGGGAAGAGGTACTCCCGACCGTTCACCGTGCCGTGGCCGGTGTGCTGCTCCACCACCTTGTTGTCGCCGATGGTGCCGAACGATACGTCCTTCACCTCGACGCCGCTGGACATCAGCGCGCCGAAGAAGGCGATGACCTCGTCGGCGCCGTTCTTGGCGCCCGAGAGCGTGTTGTGGCCGGGGAGCACCCAGACGATGTCCTCGGCGAACACGTCGGTCTTCAGCGTCGCCATGTCACCCTTGCCGAAGCACTCGTACATCTTGTCAACGACTGCCATCGAATCGGCCATGCAAGTCCCTCCACATCGATCGAGTGATCCAACGCGGACCGACGTTCGCCGGTCTCACGCCCCCGCCGAAGTCTACGCTTCCGTCCCTCCGTCGCCTAGGGGGTGGAGAGCACTTTGGCCGCGTAATCGTGCATCGTGGTGAGCTCCATGGGGCACGCGGCCAGAGCGGGGCCGGCGTCGATCGCGTCCCCGCGGGCGTAGTCGAGCATAAGCGCCCCGAGCGACTTGGCGACGAGGTCGGTGGCCGCGTCCCGCTGGGCCTCGAGCGCCTCCTCGGGGACGTGCTGCACCTCGAAAGTCCGCCCGCTGACCTCCTCGAAGATCCGCACCGCCTCATGCATGGTGACCGCCTCACCGCCGAACTCGAAGACGGCGTTGCCCGCCGCCGGCGTGTCGAGGCTCACCACTGCGAGCCGGGCCACATCGTCGATGGAAACCCAGCTGACGGGGCTCTCGCCCGTGCCGTAGACGACGGCGCTGGCGTTGGCGAAGTCGAAGCCGACCATGGGCGTGACCATGATCTCCATCAGAAAGCCGCACCGCAGGATCGTGTAGTCGAGCCCGCTGGCCATGAGGTGTTGCTCCACCGCCCGCTTGGCCGCGGTGAGGGGGCCCTCGGTGACCATGTTCTTCGAAAAGGAGATGTAGACGAACCGGCCCACGCCGGCCCCCTTCGCCGCGTCCACGAGGTGGCGCTGGCCGTCCCGGTCCACGGTGTCGATGGTGTCGCCGCTCTGGCTGGAGATGGACGAGGACGCGGTCGAGATCACCGCGCTCTTGCCCTGGCACGCCCGCTCGAGCGACGCAGGATCCTTGAGATCGCCCTCGACCAGCTCGACACCGGCGGCCCGGAGGGGGGCGACTTTGGCATCGTCGTCCCCCGCCCGCACCATGGCGGTGACGGGCTTTCCCTGTGCGACCAGCTCCTGGCACACCCGCCCGCCCAGGTAGCCCGTGGCGCCGACGACGAGGATCATGACTGGCCGATCTGGCGCATGAGGCCGAAGGTGTCCCAGACGACCCAGCCCTCGGCGATCTTGCCGTCGGCGACCCGGAAGATGCGGATGCCGGTGAAGGCGACGGCCTTGCCGGAGGCGGGGATCCCCATCAGGTCACCGTCGTGGGTGCCCCGACCGGTCCAGCGGGTGACGACCCGGTCGCCGGAGATGATGACGTCGTCAAGGGTGATCTCGGCATCGGAGAAGGCCCGGTGGTACATGCGGAGGAAGTCCTTCATGCCCTCCGGGCCCCGGACCGGCTCCGGCCGCGGCGCGTCGTGCCCCACATAGTCCTCGGCGAAGAGCTCGTCGATGAGGTCGAGGTCGCCCTTGTTCCATGCCTGGTCGGTGAACCGCTCGACGAGGTCGCGGACCTCGGCCTCGCTGCTGTCCGTGGGATTCGTGGCGCTCACGGCATCACGCCGGTGAAGTGGTGGGAGATCTTCCCGTCGCGCAGGACCCACGCGTCGAAGACCACGGCCTGGCCCAGGTCGGTCTTCACCGTCGCCTGGAAGAAGAGGCTGTCGTCGGTCTCGACGAACTTGTCGGTTGACAGCACCTCCAGACTCCCGAGCATCTTCAGGTAGCCGGCGAAGTACTCCTTGAGCGCGGCGTTGCCCGTGATCTGGTTGTCGAAGGAGATCAGCGTGGCGTCCTGGGTGTACTGGTTGTCGATGAGCCCTGCGACGTCGCCGGCCTGCAGATACCGGATCTGGGCGTCGTAGAACTGGCGCTTCGGGCTTTCCTCGCTCATCATCGCCTCCTGTGCAGGGGAGCGGCAGCGTACCCTCGACGCCCCCGATCTCGCTCGGTATCGTACGCGAATGCACCCGAACGAGAAGGCGTTTCGTGCCGCGCTCGATCTCTTCAACGAGCGTGAGTACGAGGCGGCGTCGATGTACTTCGCCGAGGACAGCGTGTGGCACTATCCCTGCCGCAACCCGCTCCAGGGGGTCTACCACGGGCGGGCCGGGTTGATCGATTTCTTCACCCGGCTCTACGAGATGAGCGGCGGAGCGGTGCAGGCCGACACCGTCCACATCCTCGCCGACGACAACCACGTCGTGCGGATCGCCCGCATCCATTTCGAGCCCGGCGGGAAGCTCGTCGAGTGGATGGGCGCCAGCGTGTGCAACGTCGGCCCCGACGGCCTGGTCACCGAGTCCTGGATCTACGAGGACGATGTCGAGGTGGCCAAGATCTTCGAGGCCATGGCCCACGGCGGGTCTCCGCCGCCGGAATAGCCCGTTGTCAACCGCGCCGCGGCGGCACCTGGTTCATGCCGGCAGCGGCGGAGGCGCAGGTTCGTCCACGTAGCCCTGGTTGAGCTCGACGATGTTGCCCTCGGGGTCGGCGATCCACGCCACCCGCATGCCCTCGATGAACTGGCTCATGTCGAGGGGGCCCAGGGTGACGCGGGCGTCGTCGCCCATCTCGGCCAGCTTGGCGTCGAGGTCCTCGACCAGGAAGGCCAGGTGGCGGAATCCCGAGTAGTCGGGCCCCGCCCCCTCGACCTTCGGCGCCGGGCGCTCCTCGGTGGAGGAGAACAGCTCCAGGTAGACCCCACCCGCCTGGATCATGACGACCTGTCCCTCGCCGGGTGCGTAGACCCGGCCCCGGGTGAACCCGAAGTGTTTCGTGTACCAGCGCTCGAGGGCGATGGGATCGGTGCAGGACATGCCCACGTGGTGCAGGACGTACGTCACGGGCGGCCTCCTCTACTGCTCGTCGCCGGCCAGGATGTCGATGATGCGGCGGGCGAACAGGTGGCAGTGGCCACCGGACCGCCCGGTGACGAGGTCACCGTCGACGACGACATCCTCGTCGACGTACGTCGCCCCCATGTTCACCGCGTCGCCGTGGAGATTGTTGTGCACGACCACCCGCCGGCCGCGGACCAGCTCGGGCGTCGGCGCCACCAGCCACATGCCGTGGCAGATGATCCCCTTGAGGACCGTCGGCTCGGCGAAGGCCCGCTTGAGGAAGTCCGTCGCCGGGGGCAGCTTGGAGAAGTCGTCGGTGTAGCGCAGGCGGTCCGAGACCATGCCCGACGGCACGATCACCGCGTCGTAGTCCGTGGGATCGACGTCGATGAAGCTCTCGTCGGCCACGAACGGTTCCTTGTACTCGTGGCCGGTGAAGGTCAACGACGGCTGGCCCCAGAGGTTGGTGAGGAAGTGGATCTCGGCGCCCTCCTCGGGGAAGCGGCGCTGGTAGTAGTGGATCTCCGGCTCGTAGAAGTCGCTCTCGATGAGCACGGCCACCTTCTTGCCTACGAGCCGAGGCGTCATGGCTGCCCTGGATCGCCGGCGGCCGCACACGCCGCCGGAGGCGGCCAGCTCCGGCTGCCGGCCGGAAGGATGGAGGCGGAGGGCACCGGCTCCGCCGGGGCCTGGAGCACGATCAGCTCGCTGGAACGGAGCGAGCGGAGCGAGCGAGTGACAGCGAAGTTCATATTCCGTGTTCCTCCTTCATCATGTCGGCCGCCCGCTCGGCGATCATGACGATGCCGGCATGGCAGTTTCCGGAGGGGACGACGGGCATGACGCTGGCGTCGACCACCCGTACGCCGTCGACGCCGTGAACCTGGAGGCGGGGGTTGACGACCGACATGGCGTCGAGGCCCATCTTGCAGCTGCCGACCTGGTGGTGGTAGCTGTCGCCGCCCATGGTGGTGAGGAAGTCGGAGATCTGCTCCCGGGTCGACACCGCCGGGCCGGGGAACACCTCGGCGGCGATGTGCGGCGCCAGCGCCTTGGTGGCGTAGATGCGCCGGACCAGCTCGATCCCGTCGATCAGCCGCTCGCGGTCGGCGGCGACACCCAGGTAGTTGGGGTTGATGAGCGGCTTGTCCATGGGGTCGGCGCTGGCCAGGCGGATCCAACCCCGGGACAGGGGGCGGACGATGCCGGGCAGGATGGTGATGGCGTCGGGTATCCCGGGCGCGCCGGTCACGCAGGCGACCTGCATGTCGGGGCCGACCCAGCCCGGACTGGACTTGCAGAACAGGGCCGCCTCGGAGAGGTTCTGGTGCGGGGGCGCCAACGGCTGGGCGGTGGCGGCGACCACCGGAGCGAGCACGTGGTTGTGGAAGTTCTCGCCCACCCCGGGCAGGTCGAGGATGACGGGGACGCCCACGGCCTGGAGCTGGGCGGCGGGGCCGATGCCGGAGAGCATCAGCAGCTTGGGCGACTCCATGGCGCCGCCGCAGACGATGACCTCCTTGGCCGAGTCGGTGGTCCGCACGCCGCCCTTGATGTACTCGACACCGGTGCAGCGCCCGTTGGTGACGACCAGCTTGGCCGCCATCGAGTCGGTGCTGATGGTGAGGTTCGGGCGGGAGCGGGCCGGCTCCAGGTAGGCGGCCAGCGTGCCGAAGCGCCGGCCGTCCTTGACGTTGATGTGGTGCCAGCCGGTGCCCTCCATCTGGGGACCGTTGAAGTCCTCGGTGCGGGGGAAGCCGAGCTCCACGCACGCGTCGATGAACGCGGCCGACAGGGGGTTCGGGTCGTGCAGCTTGGCGTTGCCGACGAAGAGCGGGCCGTCCTTCCCCGCGGTCGGGTTGGTGTCGTCCTCCTGGCCCTCGCTCTTCTGGAACCAGGGGAGGCACTCGTCGTAGCTCCATCCGGGGCAGCCGCTGTAGGCCCAGTTGTCGTAGTCCGACCGGTGCCCGCGGATGTGCATCATGATGTAGAAGTCGCTGCTGCCGCCCTGCAGCTTGCCGCGCGGCTCGTCGGTGGCCCGGCCGGCGAAGCCGGCCTGCGGGACGCTCTTGTAGTTCCAGTCGACGTCGGTCTTCCACAGCGTGGCCCACGCCGGGGCGATGTGGACGTTCTCGGGGATGTTCGGGCCGCCGGCCTCGAGGGCCAGCACCTTGACGTCGGGGTTCTCCGACAGCCGGTTGGCCATCACCGACCCGCCGGCCCCCGTGCCCACGACGATGAAGTCGTAGTCGGCTCCCTCACCGGAGCTGCGAGCCTCAGCTGCGCCTCGGTTCTCGCTCATGAGTCGAGCTTCTGCTCGGTGAAGGGCTTGAACGGCACCGAGTCGTGCATCGTGCGCATGTAGGTGATCTTGCCGTCCCGTACTTCGAAGTAATTGGCCCCGATGGCGTCGATGGGAGCCCCGGCGGCGTTGGCGGCCTCGCAGTGCCAGACGACCGCTGCGGACGTCCCCTGCACGACGATGTGCTGCGGGTGCATCTGGAACTTGGAGTAGCCCTTCTCGATGGCGCCGATGGCGCCCCGGAAGACCTCGATGCCCTCGGCGTGGCCGGCGAGCTGCTCGTCGCAGACGATGTTGTCGTCGAGCAGCTCCAGGTAGCCCTGCCAGTCCCCGGCGTTGGCCCGCTCGTAGTACTGGCCGATGACCTCGCGGGTCAGCACCGGCAGGCTCGACGAGCCGGGCATGGCGTCGAAGGTGTCCACGCCGTACACGACGATCACCGGCTCGCCCGTGGTGGCCGACCGCCTGACTTGGTGGGTCTGGCCGGCGTCGAAGCCGATCCACTGGCTCTTGGCCGCCGGGGGGATCCACACGTGCGCCTGCCAGTTGACCAGGATCTTCACCTCGGCGGTGTCGCCGTCGACGGTGGTGCTGAACTCCTTGATCTCGTGCACCTCGTCGAAGAACGTGGTCACGATCCGGTCGTACCAGTCGCGGAAGGCGTCGACCCCGTGGAGCGTGGCCTCGGGGAGTCGCATCTCGGCGTTGTCGTCGAGGCAGGCCACGAGCTCATCGACGGGGGCGTGCTTGTCGAGGAGGTCGAGGTACCACTTGTCCATGAACCGCTTGACCTCGTCCTCGGTCAGCGGTGCCAGATCCGTCATTGGATCCTCCTGTTCGGGCTGGTGATGCCAGGTAGGGCCAACGCCGTCACGCCTTGTCGGCGCCGGCGATGCTGCGGGTGCCCTCGACCTGGCTGGCGATGACCAGGTCGATGAGGAACGGACCCTCGTGCTCGAGGGCCTGGGTGATGGCGGGGGCGATCTGGTCGGGCGTCTCGACGCGCACGGCGGCCACCCCCAGCGCACGCGACAGGTCGGCGAAGTGGATCGCCGGCTTTGTCAGGTCGAAGCCGACCGGGAAGCCGTGGTCGGGGATCTCCCGCTCCTTCCAGTACTCCTCGATGTTCAGCTTGAGGAGCTCGTAGCTGGAGTTGTTGCAGACGACGAACTTGGCGTCGACGTCGTAGCGGGCCGCGGTCCACAGCGCCTGGTAGGTGTACATGCTGCCGCCGTCTCCGGTGAAGCCGATCACCACCTTGTCGGGGTGGGCGATCTTCAGGCCGATGGCGCCGGGGATGCCGACGCCCAGGGACCCGCCGCGGGTCAGGAAGTAGTGGCCCGGGGTGGTCGGGGTCAGGTAGCGGGTGAGGTCGGGTGAGGTGGTGAGGGCCTCGTCGAAGATGATGGCGTCGGCCGGCAGCTGGCGGGCCAGCTCCTCGGCGAACAGCGAGGCGTGCATGGGTAGGGCGTTGTGGAAGGTGCGGTCCCGGGCCTTGGCCTCGGCGAGCAGGCGCTCCTTCTCCGCCCCCATGGTGGTGGCCCTCGTGGCCGCGGCCGATTTCTGTCCGGCGGTCATGAGGCCGTCGAGGGCGTCGGCGAGGGCGGCGAGGGTCGGCTTGGGGTCGGCGACGAGGCCCATGGTGACCGGGAAGTTCTTGGCGATCTCGTGGGCGTCGAGGTCGACGTGGACCACCGGCACGCCGGGACCGAACACGCCGGCCAGCTCCGGGAAGACCTCGGGGAAGACGTAGGTGCCGCAGATCAGCACCGCGTCGGCGGGGGACGTGATGGCCTTGCTGTGGTCGCCGAACATGTGGCCGAGCATCCCCCTGAACTGGGGATGGGAGTGGTCCATGTTGACCTCGGACCAGTCGGCCCCCCAGACCTCGGCGCCCCACGTCTCCGCCAGCCGCGTCAGCTCGGGCTGGGCTCCGGCCACCGAGACCCCGTCCCCGGCGATGATCATCGGCCGGGAGGCGGCGGCCAGGAGGCCGGCGGCGGCGTCCACGTCGGCCTGGGCGGGGGAGCTGCGGGTGATCAGGTAGGAGGTGGGCACCACCTCCTCGGTGTTGAGGGCGTCCAGCACGTCCATGGGCAGGGAGACGAACACCGGGCCCATGGGCGGGGTCGCCGCCTCCTTCATGGCCCGGCGCAGGACCCGTAGCAGCGAGCCCGGGTCCACCACCCGGGTCGCCCACTTGGTCACCGGGGCGGCCATGTCGACCAGGTCGGCCCACATCTGGGCCTCCATGGCGTCGTAACGGATCCCCGACTCGCCGGCGAGCACCACCAGGGGGGCGTGGCCCCGCTTGGCCTGGTACATCATCCCGAGCCCGTTGCCCAGGCCCACCCCGCTGTGGAGCTGGACGATGGTGGGCTTGCCGGTGGCCCGCGCATAGCCGTCGGCGATGCCGACGACCACCGCCTCCTGGAGGGCGAGGATGTACTCCACGGCCGGATAGTCGCTGAGGGCGTCGAGGAAGCCCTGCTCGACCGTGCCCGGGTTGCCGAACATGTAGGTGACACCGTCGGCGAGCAGCTGCTCGATGAGGGCGAAGCGACCGGTACTGGCGGTCATGGTGCGTTCTGCGGCGGCACGGGGCCGGCGGGACCGCTCAACGCTCCTCGGCGTGGAAGCCCCATTGGCGTAGGCCCTGTTCCAGGACCTCGACCAGCTTCTGGCCGGTGAGGTAGGAGTCGGGCGTCGACCGGCCGGTCACGAACGGGTAGTCGACGATGACCGACGTCTCCTTGCCGAAGTTCCCGATGTACCGCCCGCCCGGGGCGGTGGCGTCGCGGAGGATGTACTCGAGGGGGTAGGGGGGAGGGCCCATGTTGAAGTCGGTCCCCATGAACCCGGTGCCGTCCTTGTAGTCGTACTCGATGCAGTGGCCGGTGACGTGCTTGCCGCTGAGGATGCTCTGGCGGTCCTCCTGGTCACGGGCGAAGGCCAGGCAGGCGACGCCGTAGCACTCGGCGGCCACCGGCTTGTCGTCCCGGTAGAAGCTGAGAATCAGGTCGTGCACGCGCTGGTTGTTGACCAGGTCGACGATGGGCCCGCTGCCCCCGACGATGAGGATGGCGTCGTACTTCTCCGTGAGCCCCTCGGCTGCGGCCTCGAGCGCCTTGAAGTAGGCCTCCTGCTCCCGGAGGTAGTTGTGCGAGCTCCGGTAGGGCCGCTCGGGGAGGAGCTCCGACAGGTTGCTCGGGTTGTCGAGGCGGTTGGACGCCTCGAGGTCCTTGACCTTCTGGGCCACCTCGGCGCTGGTGACCGACCGGCCGAGGGGCGGGTCGACGTACTCGGGGTCCATGCTGGGCGGCAGGGCGACGGGACGCTTGCCGGTGGGCGTGGCGAAGTCGACGTCGTAGCCGGCTTGGTCGAAGGTCTCCAGCGGGCCGATCAGCTCCTCCCCCCAGTAGCCCCACTCGGAAAGGACGATGAGAATGCGCTTGGTCAAGGCTGGGCCCCCTGTGGCGTTCGGGATCCGGGCGACGGCTGACGGCTCCGGCGTGCTCCGCAGCCTGGCATGCTAATCGTCCGGCGCCGTCAAAAGTTCCACGAAATTGGGTGAAAGTTGGCTGAGACAGGTGGCTGAGAAGCCGGCGATCGAGCTCGCGGCCCGAAGAGCGGATCCCGCCCTCCGCCCGCGGGCCGGCGAGGGCCTGCGCCACGAGGGCCGCCGCGTGATCGGGCTGGTGGAGGTGGCTGAGGACATCGTCCACTACGCGGTGGCACTGCTGCTGGTGGCGGTGGCCGCTGCCGTGCTGGTCAAGTCGGTCATCGACTTCTTCGGCCACCGGGACCTTGTCTTCGCCGTACGGGTGACCGGGGTGATCAACAGCGTGCTGTTCGTCATCATCGTCATGGAGATCCTCCGCACCGTGGTAGCCCACTTCGACGACGCCGGGTTGCAGCTCAAGCCCTTCCTCATCATCGGGATCATCTCGGCCGTCCGGCACATACTCACCGTCGGCGCCCAGGTCTCCCTCGGGGGCGCCGAGGGCACCGCCGCCGACTTCCGGCGGGCGCAGACCGAGCTCGGCGTCAACGCCGCGGTGGTGATGGCCCTGGTGCTGGGGCTGGTCCTGGTGTGGCGCAGCGAGCGGGTGACGGCGACGTCGGCGGAGACCGACACCACCCATGGTCTGACGAGCTAGGAAGCCCGCGTGTCATCGCTGGCGCGCGCCGCCGCACTGGTCGGCGGGCTGGCGCTCGTCGTGTTGACCCTCGTCGACGCCATCGGCACCCTGGTCGCCGCTCGGGGTCTCACGGGCCGGTGGCGGCCGACGCGGCAGTTCTACTGGTTGACGTGGCGGGTGTGGCGGGGCATCGGCCGCCGCATGGGCCTGCGGCGCCAGGAGAGCTTCCTGTCCGCCTACGCGCCGTTGACCCTCCTCATGCTCCTCGGGATGTGGCTGGTCGGGCTGCTCGTCGGCTGGTCCCTGGTGTACCTGGCCGGCGAGCACCAGCTCAGCGGGACGAACGGCTACGGCAGCATCCTCTACTACTCGGGGAGCTGTCTCTTCACCCTCGGCTTCGGCGACATCCTGGCCCGGTCGACCGCCCTGCGCCTGGCCGCCCTGGCCGAGGCGGGCACGGGCGTGGCCACCATGGCCCTGGCCATCTCCTACCTGCCGGCGCTGTACTCCTCGTACGGCCGGCGGGAGTCGAGGCTGCTGACCCTGGACGACCCGTCCGGCGAGCGCATCCAGCCCACCGCCATCATCACCATCTGGGCCCCGGGAGGTGACCTGGACCGGCTTTACCGGTTCTTCGGCGAGTGGGAGCAGTGGACCGCCGACATCCTGGAGAGCCACGTCTCCTTCCCCATGCTGGCCCTGTTCCGCTCGCAGCACCGGGGCCAGTCGTGGATCACCGCCCTGGGAGTGGTCCTCGACGCCGCCGCGCTGACCTGCGCCGTCGTCCCCGGCGCGGAGCTGCGGGAGCCGTACTTCATGTACCGGCGCGGCCGGCGGGCCCTGCACGAGATCTCCATCCGCCTGCCCCAGTCGAACCACCCGGAGGCCCCGATGGCGCGCTGGCAGTTCGACTACGCCTACGCCCGGGTGAAGGCGTCGGGGTTGCCGGTGCGCGACCCCGACGAGGCGTGGGAGCGCCTGCTCGAGTACCGGTCGGCGTACGGGCGGACCCTCCAGGCTCTGATCGACTATCTCCTCGCCCCCGCCGGCTTCTGGGGCCACTCCGCAGAGGACGCCGCCGACCGGGGATGAGGCGGCCGGCGGGTAGTTTTGGGGCACATGACCGAACAGCAGATCCAAGCGGGGCCCGCGCCCGGCGGCGACCAGCGGCTGTGCCTGGTGTCGGTGCACGCCCACCCCGACGACGAGTCCTCCAAGGGGGCGGCCACCGTCCACCGCTATGCCGGTGAGGGCGTGCGCTGCGTGCTGGTCTGCGCCACCGGCGGCGAGGAGGGCGACATCCTCAACCCGGCCATGGAC
>JALYYN010000329.1 GCA_030946525.1 Actinomycetota bacterium
CCACCCGGTCCCGCGCCACCACGGTGAGGTCGTCGACATCGACCGGGGCCACGTCGAGCGCGCCGGGCTCGTCGGCCCGGCCCGGCGCCGGCGACACGTCCTTTGGCAGCCGCCGGCGGTTGTAGCCGAGCAGGGTCTGGGCCCCCTGCACGATGGCCGGCGGGCAGCGGTAGTTGACCCGCAGGTCGTAGCTGGCCGCCCCCGGGAACCAGCGGTCGAAGTCGATCAGGAACCCGGGGTCGGCGCCGGCGTATCCGTAGATCACCTGGTCGTCGTCGCCGACGCCGAACACCGAGGCGGCAGGCCCCGCCAGCAGGCGGATAAGCAGGACATGGGCGGCGGTGAGGTCCTGGAACTCGTCGACCAGGAGGGTGCGACAGCCGGCCCGGGCCCGGGCCCGGATCTCCGGGTCGGTGAGGAGCAGCTCGACGGCACGGTAGATCTGCTCGTCGAAGTCGACCGCGCCCTGGGCGGCGAGCCGGGCCCGGTAGGCGTCGAAGGCGACAGAGATGCCGGCGGCGTCGGGGAAGCGGGTCTCGGCGGCCTCAGGGTCGACGAGGCCGAGTCGGATGGCGGAGAGGGCCTCCAGGTAGGGCGCCACCGGGTCGGCGTTGGTCTTGCGCCGGATCTTGACCAGCGACTGGACGATGTTGCGGACCTCCCGCTCCTCCACCACCCGGGTCGAGCCGTGTCCGCCGTGCACGGAGCTGGCCATCTGGCAGATCGACAGACCGAGCGAGTTCAGCGTGCGGATGGCCGGGCGGAGGCCGGACGTCCGTTCCCGCAGCTCGTCGGCGGCCTTGACGTTGTAGGCCACCGCTGTGACCAGGTCGGGCTCGTGGCCCCGGTCGGCGAGGAGGTGGCGGAGCCGCTCGGTCAGGACCCGTGTCTTGCCCGAGCCGGCGGGGGCGATGATCCGCGCCGGGCCGCCCGGGTGCTCGACCGCGGCCAGCTGGTCGGGGGCCAGCGTGGCGCCCGGCGGCGCGTGACGGGCGACGGTCAGCCGGCCGGCGTCGATCGAATCCCGGTGCACCACTGACCCGTCGACGGTCACGACCTGGCGGGGGCCGCCGTCGCACCACGCGGCGCGCCCGTCGGCCAGCACCACGTCCGCGGGACCGCCGACATCGGCCCCGAGCCGCCCGGCCCGCACCCCGTGCCACCACACCGGGTCGGTTCCTGCGGCGCGGCCGTCGTAGGTGTTGGCCCAGACCAGGAAGTGCAGCCGCTCCCGCTCGAAGTCGAAGCCGGGGCCCAGTTCGTAGGGCGGCCGGGTGTCGGTCTGGGGCGCCTTGAGCTCGGCGGCGTCGATGACCAGCTCGACGACCACCGGTCGTCGCTGCGACCAGGCCTCGTGCAGGGCGCCGGCGGCGGACGCGTCCTCGACCCTGATGCGCTCGATGCCTTCCCACGCCGCCGGGACGGAGGCGCCGGGACCGACGACCAGGCCCCGGCCCAGGGCCGACGGGCCCCGGCTCATCGGGGCCTTCGCCCGACTGGCCTCATCGCGGCCTGCGGCCGACGGCGTCATTGCGGCCTTTGGCCGACGGCGTCATTGCGGCCTTTGGCCGACGGGCGTCATTGCGGCCTTTGGCCGACGAACAGGTAGTGAGGGTGGGGATAGCCGCGATGGATGGGCCGGTGACGCACGTCGAGGCCGGCGCCGGTCATGGCCGCGGCCAGCTCGGTGGGCGGCAGGAACGTCAGCTCGTCGCCCTGGGTGATCCGCAGGATGCGTACCGCGGCGGTCTCCTGGGCCGCGTTCCACGCCGCCTTCCACCGGGGGGCGAGGGCCATCTCCTTGACCACCAGCACCCCGCCCGTCGCCAGGGCCGCAGCGCAGGAGCGGAGCAACCCGAGCTGGCCGTCGGCGGGTAGGAGGTACAGCACGTCGACGATGGCGATGCCGTCCCACGGCCCAGCGGGGAGGTGGTCGCCCTCGACCTTCTCGAACGTGCAGCTCAGTCCGCCCCGCGCCGCAGCAGCCCTCGCCGCCGCCAACTTGCCCACGTCGACGTCGATGCCCTGCACCCGGCGATCGGCCGACATCAAGGCCAGGTGGAGCGACAGCAGCCCGTGGCCGCAGCCGATCTCCAGGATGCGCCCGGCCCGCGGGAGCTGGGCGGCCACGGCGGGGAACGGGCAGGTCGCCCACCGGACCCACACGTGGGCCCGGGCCGACACCGGGGCGTCGGCGAACAGCGACAGTACCCGCCGCCCGGGACTGTCCCGGGGGGATCGCCCGTAGGTCACCGGGAGGGCGGCAGGGGCAGATCGGCGTAGGTGCCCAGAGTGAAGCCGGCCGCGTCGACGGCCCGGCGGGCGACGGGGCCGACCAGCGCGGCCAGCTCGTCCTCCCATTCGTAGCCCCAGACGTACCGCCGCCGGTCGAGGTCGTCGCTCTCGCCGGGGTGGACCGTCAGCTCGACCGCGGCCCGGCCGTGGGCGGCGAGGCGGGCCAGCACGGTGGGCAGCCGGTTCTCGTCGAGGTGGCCTGCGCACTCGATCCCGACCGCGTCCAGGGGGAAGCGCAGGCCGGCGCGCACCGCCCGCCGGGCCAGGCGGGCGCCCAGCAGGGTGACCCCCCAGGCCACCGGGTTGGCCGCCCGGTACCGGGGCACACGCACGGCGGGGATCCCGTAGCGGGTCGCCAGGTCGATCACCACCGTGCACACCGACGGCCAGAGCTGGAGGTGCTGGTGGGCGTCGAGGTGGGTGATGGGGACACCCAGCTCCTGGACCATCTCCAGCTGGGCGGTGAACTCGAGGCGTACCTCGTCGGGGTTGATCCGACCGAGCGCAGCCCGCGCCACGAACGCGCTGTAGGACTCGCACAGCCGGCCCCGCTTCCCCAACAGCGATGGTATCTCCCGGGCGCTGAGCAGCGGCGGGTCCTCCCCCACCGCGGCGAGGTGGACGCCGACACCCAGGTCGTCCTCGTCGGCCAGCCACGAGGCCACCTTGGGATAGGCGGGGCCGACGGCGATCACCGACGTGCTCGTCACGACGCCCTCGCGATGGCCGTGCAGGATGCCGCGGGAGATGCCCTCGGTCAGCCCGTAGTCGTCGGCGTTCACGATCAACAGGCTCATGGCAGCAACAAGCTCATGGCGACGGGCTCACGAGAGGTAGTACCCGGTGCCGAAGACGGCGGTCAGGGCCACCAACCCGACACCGCTGACCGGGACGGCCCAGCGCCGCAGGGCAGGCCGCTCGACCAGCAGCTCCCCCAGGACGGCGAAGCACGGGAAGGCGGCGAGGAGGTAGCGGGCCATGCCGAAGAAGTTCTTGGTCGACACCGCCGACACACCGATCAGCAACAAGGTGAAGATCCCGTACCCGGCCCCGAACCGTTTGAAGACCCGGGGCACCAGGCAGGCCGCGCCCACGGTGAGGACGGGATGGGCCATGAACAGCACCCATGCCCGGGGGCTGCGCAGGTCGGCCACGTCGTGGAAGAACTGGAACTTGAGCCAGGTCGCCGGTCCCGCCCCCTGGCCCCAGGCGTGCTGGGCGGTGACGAAGGCCAACGGGTCGCCGAAGCGGCTCCACAGGTAGACGCACCAGGCGGCCAGGCCCAGGACCGACAGCAGCACCCCGGCATCGGCCCGACGCACCCGTCCCCAGTCGACCAGACGACCGGCGGCGGGGCGCAGCGCACCTCGCCGCTCGAGGGCCCGCACGACCAGGGCGACGATCAGGACCGCGCCGATGGGGCGCGCCGCGGTCGCCACCGCGCCGACCAGTCCGGCCAGCAGCGGCCGGTCGGCCTCCAGCAGGAGGAAGGAGCCGAGCACGGCGGCGATGAAAAGGGCGTCGGCGTAGACCACGCCGTACAGGAAGAAGGCGTACGGGAAGAGCAGGAAGGCGGCGAGCGCCGTCCACGCCGCGGCCGGCGCCAGCCGGGACCGAAGCCAGGTGAACAGCAGGACGGCCACCGCCGCCCCCGCCGCCAGGGTGACGACCATCCCCACCAGGTACGTATGGCCTACGGCCACCGCGAGCACGGCCACGACCAGCGGGTACGCGGGGAAGAAGGCCACCGAGGACTGCTGGTGGGGGACGTAGGAGTAGCCGCTGGTGGCGATGCGGTAGTACCAGCCCGAGTCCCACTGCGCCCAACCCCGCAACCACGAGGGCCCGGTGAACGGGGGGGCCAGGTGGGGGCCGGAGGCGGCCGGCAGATGGGGGGCGACCGCCCCCATGACCAGGAAGAGGACGGCAGCCACGCCCAGGAAGGCGGCGAGTGCCTGCCAGGCCGCCGGGGCGCGGCCGGGGACGGCGTCGTCCTGCGCCTTGAGCCCGGCGGAGGCGGGTCGGTTGGACAGCATGATCCAGGAGTTCTCCGGCCGAAGGATGGGGCGCAACCGACCGGCGCGGAAACTACCACGGGGGTCTCGACCGGGTTCCGATGGTGCCGGCAGGGCAGGCGAGGAGCGGCAAGGTTCCCTGCGGCGGCGGGGCGGGTAAGGCACAGGGTGTCAGCTGAGCTCACCACCACCTTCCAGGCGTCCGTCGACGCGGGCATGGAGCGGCTCAACCGGTCCCTCCCCGGGCTGCTGGCCACCGGCGCGGTCGGCGGCATCGACGTGAGCGTGGGCCTGCTGGCCCTCCTCACCGTAGAGAGCGCCACCGGCAACCGGCTGCTCGGGGCCCTGGCCTTCGGGATCGGCTTCATTGCCCTCACCCTGGCCGGCAGCGAGCTGTTCACCGAGAACTTCCTGGTGCCCGTCAACACCGTGGTCGCCGGCCAGGCCACGATCCGGTCGCTGCTGCGCCTCTGGGCCGGCACCCTGGTGGCCAACCTGGTCGGCGGATGGGTGCTGGTCGGCCTCATCATGGCCGCGGCGCCGGATCTCCGGTCGACCGCGCTGGCCACGGGGCGACGGGTGGCCCAGCGCGGGATCGACCCGTCGCTCCTCGCCGCCGCCGTCCTCGGCGGGACGGTCATCACCCTCATGACCTGGATGGAGCGCAGCACACCCTCGGTGCCGGCAAAGCTGGTCGCCGCGGTGTCGGCGGCGTTCCTCCTGGCGGCCGGGCCGGTGGTCCACGCCGTGGTGAACACCCTGGAGATGTTCGCCGCCCTCCAGGTCGGGGCGCCGTTCGGCTACCTGCGGGTGGTCGAACTGCTCGGCGTCATCACTGTCGGGAACGCGGTGGGGGGGCTGGGATTCGTCACCGTGCTCCGCCTGGTCCAGGTGGGATCCGGGACCGTCAAGGAGGAGCGGCGCCAGGGCCAGTCCGCCACGCCCCGGCGCGCCGCCTGAACCGGCGGCTGCCGGGCGACGGCGTTCAGGAGCCCAGGGTGTCGAGACGGACCTTCACACCGATGGTGCGGGGACCGGCGTGGAACTCGAACTCGGCGGGCTTGGCCGCCACCGGCATGTCGAAGATGAGCACGCCGTCGGCCTCCGAGCCGGGATTGAGTCGGACATCGGTGATCTCCTTGTCCCCTGCTCCCGTGACCAGCGGGGCCGGCGGCGGGCCGGCGTCCATCGTGCCGGGGCTGTAGCGCTTGGCCGAGGTGTCGGCCACGAGCTGATCCGACCCCGAGTACGTCGCCGGCTGGTCACCCACGTTGTGCAGGCTCAGGTGCAAGAGGCAGAACCGGCCCTGAGCCTCCCGGGTGGCCGGTGGGGTGCCGACCTCCTGGCCCACGCACTCCACGCGGGTGACGGTGAAGCTGAACGACCCGCTGCGGACCTCCTGGCCCACGCGGGACTCCGACGCGGTGTTGACCAGGTCGAGGCCACCGGGGGCGGCGCTGTTGTGGGACGGCCCCGGCCGCCCGACGATCAGCCATGCCACCGCGGCCAGGAGCACGACCGCGACCACTGCGACCGCAGGGGCCGGGACCCGCCCGGGGCCGCGCCGGCCGCCGGAGCCTGCTCCGGTGCAATCGGGGCACTTCATGCCCACCGGGGTGCGGATCAGGCAGGCGGGGCAGATGGCCGTGCCGCATCCCACGCAGGTGAGCTGGGTGGCCACGCCGTCCCGCTCGCAGGTCAGTTCGCCGCTCGCCGCCACCCGCACCGCCTTCCGCCGCCGTCCGACGGCACCGCCAGTATCCCATCGTGGCGGGCCGGCCGCCGGGAATTTCCCGCAGTCCCTCGGTACCCTGACGAGTCGGCGCCGGTTCGTGATCCCGGCGGCGCCCGTCACAGTCCTCGCCGTACCGGTCGGCGTCGAGTACCAGGAGGATTCCGTTGGGCCCCTCTCCCCGTCCCCGCCACCGCCGGCCGGCCGTGACATCCGCCGTCGTCGCTGTCCTCCTGGCCTTCCCCGTGCTGGTCGCCGGGCCGGCCCAGGCCGCGCCCGCCGCCACCAGGGCGTCGGCGGGGACCGGGCGCATCCGTCCGGCCTCGGCCCCCTCCGCCGACGTTCTCCAGACCCTCACCGACCTGCTGGCCCGCCTCCTTTCCGGCGCGCCGGGCGCCTCCTCGGCCCCGGCCGTACCGACCGGGCTGATCGGCCGGGTCACGGCGTCGACCGTGCGGATCAGCGGCGTGGCCTGCAACGTCCGCGTGTTCGGGAGCGGCTTCTCCCCGGCGGCGAACACCATCGTCACCAACGCCCATGTGGTCGCCGGCGTCACCAACCCCGTGGTGCTCCGCCCGGACGGCAGCACCCTGGCGGCCCAGGTCCAGGTCTTCGACCCGAAGGACGACCTGGCGGTCCTGGCCGTCCCCGGCCTGGGTGAGCCGGCACTGCCCCTGGCCGGCGCGGCCACCGGCGAGTCCGACGCCGTCTTCGGCCACCCGCTGGGCCAGGCCGCGGTGGCGGTGACGCCGGCCCGGGTCGTCCGCCGGGTGACGGCCGACGTCGGTGACATCTACGGGCAGGGCCCGGCCGTTCGCCGCCTCCTCGTCCTCAGCGCCCGCATCGAGCCCGGAGACTCCGGCGCCCCCCTGGTCAACAACGCCGGCCAGGTCGTCGGGGTGACCTTCGCCACCGCCATCCGCCGGCCGACGACCGCCTTCGCCATCGCCAGCGAGGACCTCGCCACCGTGCTGGCCCGGCCCCGGGGCGCGACGGTCAGCACCGGCCC
>JALYYN010000332.1 GCA_030946525.1 Actinomycetota bacterium
CCGGCCCTCGTCCCATGCGACCGGGGTCTGGGTGCGGCGGACCACGACCACGTGGTCGATCGACGGCGCCTCGGCCACGGCGGCGTCGGCGTTGTCCTTCAGCGGGATGACGTTGCCCCGGCGCCAACCGCCGTCTGCGGTCACCAGGACCTTGGCCTCGGCGTCGTTGATGCGGTCCCGCAGCGACTCGGACGAGAACCCGCCGAAGACCACCGAGTGCGGCGCGCCGAGCCGGGCGCACGCCAGCATGGCCACCGGCAGCTCGGGGATCATCGGCATGTAGATGGCCACCCGGTCGCCCTTGACCACCCCAAGGGACCGCAGGACGGCCGCGAAGCGCCCGACCTCGACCTGGAGATCGGCGTAGGTGACGGTGCGGGTGTCGCCGGGCTCGCCCTCCCAATGGAAGGCCACCCGCTCGCCGTGCCCGGCTTCGACGTGGCGGTCGACGCAGTTGTGGGCGACGTTCAGCGTGCCGCCGACGAACCACTTGGCGAACGGGAGCTCCCAGTCGAGGATGGTGTGCCACTCCTGGGACCAGTCGAGGAGGTCGGCCGCCTGACGGGCCCAGAAGCCCTGCCAGTCACGTTCGGCGTCGTCGTACATCCATGCGTCGACGACCAGGGCGTCCTTCTTGAACGCATCCGAGGGCGGGAACGCCCGGTCCTCGAGCTGGTACGCCTCGATCGTCGCCGGAGAATTGCCGGACGGCTGGGTCGCCGGAGAGGCCGGGGATCGGCCGGTGGGGGGATCTGTCGCAGCCATGACTTCGGAGCCTACCCAGCCGACTGGCTACCCTCCCCGGCGTGGAGGGCACCCGCGAGGTCATGTGCGCACGGCACCCGCAGACGCCCAGCCGTCTCAGGTGCGTCGAGTGCGAGACGCCGATCTGTCCCGACTGCGCCATCCGCACGCCGGTGGGCTTCAAGTGTCCCGACCACGCGTGGAAGGCGCCGCCGCACCGCCGCAGCCGGGCGGCCACGGGTCTTGTCGTCGTCGTCGTGCTCGGTCTGATCGCTTTCGCCCAGTTCGCCCGCCGAACGAGTGTCACCCACACGGCGGCTCCGCGCTGCCCCACGGAGCCGGCCCCCGACGTCGGGATCGGCTCGGCTGCGCAGGGGACCCGGTGGAGCGAGATGGCGACGTCGGGACTGTGCGGCCGGTACGACGCCGCTGTCACGTGGACGGGTAAGGACATGCTGGTCTGGGGCGGCGTGAGCTGCGCCGGCGCCGACTGCCCCTCCGATCGGGCGCCACGGCTGGGCGACGGGGCGGCGTACAATGTGGCCACCAACCGCTGGCGGTCGCTGGTCACCTCGCCACTGACCGCCCGGGAACCGACGGCTGTCGCCTGGACGGGCAAGGAGATGCTCGTCTGGGGCGGCTCCGACCGGGACGGCCCCCGGGCCGACGGGGCCGCCTACGACCCGGCCCGCAACAGCTGGCGGCGCCTCGCCGGTACGTCGCTCACGCCGCGGACGGGGTCGGCATCGGTGTGGACCGGCCGGGAGATGCTCGTGTGGGGAGGCAGCGACCACGCCGACGGCGCGGCCTACGATCCCGCCACCGACAGATGGCGCCCTATGGCGCCGGGCCCCCTCGGTGGCCGGACCGTCGTGGCGGTTGTCTGGACCGGGCGGGAGATGGTCGTCTGGGGCGGTGTGAGCCCGGCGACGGGAAAGGAGTCGGCCGACGGCGCCGCCTACGACCCCGCCGCCGACACCTGGCGTACCCTGCCCGACGGCCCCCTGACCTCCCGCCAGAACCCGGCCGCGGTGTGGACGGGCCGGGAGCTCCTGGTGTGGGGCGGCAACTCCCTCGCCGGGGCGACCGTCTTCGGCGACGGGGCGGCCTACGACCCTGCGGCCGACACCTGGCGGCAGCTTCCCGCCGCGCCGGTCACGGCCCGCACGGGTCCGGCCGCGGTCTGGAGCGGCACGGAGATGCTGACCTGGGGCGGCCTCGGGCGGGACATCACCCCGCTGGAGGACGGAGCGGCATACGACCCGACGTCCGACAGTTGGCGGGTCATCGAGCCCGTCCCGCTACTCGGGCGGGGGTTCCCCCTCACCGTGTGGGATGGGAAGGGCATGATCGTCTGGGGCGGGCTGGTGGCGGTCACCACCCCGGCGTCGGCGTCCGACGGTGTCCGCTACGTGCCCTGAGCCCACTCCAACACCCGGAAGGCGCCGAGCCCGGACTGGTCGGTGAGGGCCGCAGCCTCGGCCACCCGGCTCCGGGCGACCAGGGCCTGGAGGTCGCCGACGTGGGCCCGCTCCTGCCATGCGAGCCGGGCGGCGGCGGCGAGCTCGTCGATGCCATGGGCCTTCAGGAACTCGGCCTGACTGCGGTCGGCGGTCGGCGGCCTCACTGCAACGAGCTGGTCGACGGCGACCTCGCAGGTCACGTCCTGGCGACCGAGGTCGGCGAGCGGGTGGCTCCCCCGACCATGGCCCCGGTAGGTGCGGACCCAGTCCGTCCACGGCCGGCGGGCCATCGACGCCGTGGAGTCCGCGTAGTCCACGAGGACGACACGGCCGCGGGCGACGAGCCGGAGCGCGTCGGCCAGGCAGCCCGCCGCACCAGGCTGGACCGGAATGCGCGAGCCGACGGGCGCATCCGGGGCGAACCGCTCGCCGGCGCCCGATCGGTCGGGCGTGAGCACCTCGGTGAGGTGCTCGTCGACGCGAACCTCCTGCCACCCTTCCGCTCCCAGCTCGAGAAGGCGGAACGGCAGGTTGTCGAGCAACTCGTTGGCCAGCACGATGCCGGTGACCGGCCGGGACGGCAGCTCGGCCGCCGAGTCGACCTCGGCAGGGTGTTGGGCCCGCAAGGCGGCCGACCGCTCGACGGCGACGTACCGCAGCGCAGTGCGGCACGCGGGAGCCGCTCCGAGCACGGCGCGGGCCAGGCTGCCGCGCCCGGCGCCCGCCTCCACGACCGTGAACGGCTCCGGCCCGTCGAGGTCGCGCCACCACGAGTCCAGCGCCCGGGCCACCACCGCCCCGAACAACGGACCGACCTCGGGGCTGGTGAGGAAGTCGCCCTGCCGGCCGGCGCCCCCGCCGGTCGCATAGAAGCCGTGGTCCGGGTCGTACAGGGCCAGCTCCAGAACCTCGTCGTAGCCGAGAGGGCCGCGCCGCCGGGCCCGGGCGGCGACCTCGGCAACGAGTGGCCCTAGTGCCGTGTCCATGAACGCTTGCCGGCGTAACGCCGAGTCAGGGGCGCCGCTGGCAAGGCCGCAGGACGAAGGCGCACGCTCAGTGCGACGAGGACGAGAACGCCGCCGGCGGTGGTCCTGGCCGGCGGGACGCGGCAATGGTTCGTGGTCACGGCACTAAGGAACCAGCGACGCCAGATCCCCGAAGTGGGCGAA
>JALYYN010000354.1 GCA_030946525.1 Actinomycetota bacterium
CCACCCCGACGACGAGTCCTCCAAGGGGGCGGCCACCGTCCACCGCTATGCCGGTGAGGGCGTGCGCTGCGTGCTGGTCTGCGCCACCGGCGGCGAGGAGGGCGACATCCTCAACCCGGCCATGGACAGGCCCGAGATCCGGGAGGACCTGCACCGGGTCCGAATGGAGGAGCTGCGGCGGGCCACCGAGATCATCGGCTTCGAGGACGTCGTCATGATGGGCTACCGCGACTCGGGCATGGCCGGCACCCCGGCGAACGAGAACCCCGACTGCTTCGCCCGGGCCGACGAGGCGGACGCCGTCGGTCGCCTGGTCGAGGTGATCCGCCGCGAGCGCCCGCAGGTGGTGCTGACCTATCCCGACGACCAGCAGGGCTACCCCCACCCGGACCACCTAAGGGTCCACGACATCAGCGTCGCCGCCTTCGACGCCGCCGGCGACCCCGATGCGTTCCCCGCTGCGGGGCCGCCATGGCAGCCGCTGAAGCTGTACTACAGCGCGTGGGCCCGGGCCCGCATGGTGGCCATCCACGAGAAGTTCGTCGAGCTCGGTCTCGAGTCGCCCTTCGACGCGAAGTGGTTCGACCGCCCCGGCCTCGACGATCGCATCACCACCAAGATCGACATCGGCGGCCGCGACGACATCCGGAAGGAGGCCCTCCTGGCCCATGCCACCCAGATTGACCCGAACTCGCCGTTCTGGTTCGGCCTGCCGCCCGAGGTCAGCTCGGTCTACCCGTGGGACGACTTCATCCTCGCCCGTTCACTGGTCGACGCGCACCCGGAGGGCCCGGTCGAGGACGACCTGTTCGCCGGCGTGCGGGACCGGGTGGGTCCCGACGGCGCCCGCCCCTGACCGGCCCGCCGCCCGGCCCCGGCGGGGTCGCCGCCAGGAGGCCACAAGCTAGTCTCCCGGGATGCCTTCGTACCTCTCACAGGAGTGGCTCGACGCCGGCCGCGAGCTGGCCCAGGAGTTCCCCGAGCGCCCCGGCGCCACCGCCCGCCTGCAGTACCAGGTGGCCGGCGCCCCGGCCGGCGAGGTCCACTACTACTGGGTCGTCGAGAACGGGAAGCTGCTCGAGTCGACCCTGGGCGACGACCCCGACGCCGAGATCACCCTCTCGATGAGCTACGACGACGCGGTCAAGATGCAGCGGGGGGAGCTCGACGCCAACGCTGCGTTCATGCAGGGCCGGATCAAGGTCGTCCCGGGGAGCAACATGGGCAAGCTGATGAGCCTGCTGCCCCTGACCCAGAGCCCGGAGTACAAGTCGATCCAGTCGAAGATCAACGACATCACCGAGTACTGATCGCCCCGGTCCTCCAGGGCCGCCCTCAGCCGGTGATGAGCGAGGGCACCGGATTGGAGGGTGCGAAGTCGGTGCTGGCCAGGCCGTTGGGGGCCTTGGCGACGCCGCTGCCCACCGGGTAGAGCCCGAGCACGTAGCGCAGGATGGCCTGGTGCTGGGAGCCGACCACGTTGATCTGGGCGGCCAGCTTGATGGCGTCCGCGCTCTTGAGCGTGGGGATCACCGACTGGTACGTCTGCGAGGCGTAGTCCTCCAGGCGCAGGGCCAGGGTGGCCGCCCCGGGAACGTCCTTCACCTTCGCGAAGGCGGCGTCGACGGCGGGCTTCAGCGACGGTGACGGTGTGTTCACTGCCGGGCGGCCGGCCGCGGTGATCACCTTGTTCCAGTTGTCCAGGGCTTCCTGGTGCTGCTGCATCGCGGTGGTGACGAGCTCGGCCACCGCCGGGGGCACCGCGTCGCCCAGCTTGCCCGAACTGGCGGCATCGAGGGCCGACTTGTAGGTGTCAGTGGCCAGCTTCTCGAGGCCGGCGGCGGCCATGGCGACGTCGAGGTCGGAGGTCCCGCCCGCCGCGGTGGTGGCCGTGGTGGCGTTTGTCCCGCCGGGGGCGGCGGCCAACTTGTCGTCCTTGCCACAGGCGACGGCGACGACGGCGACGCCGGCGGCGAGCGACGATCCGGTGAGGAACCGGCGGCGGCTGAGCCCGGTCGAGGTGCGGAGGTCGATGGCGGCGGGGTCGAATAGGGGCGTCTGGGACATGGGCGTCTGGGTCTCCTCGGTCACTTCAGGGCTCCGGACGCGGGCTCGGCCAACAGATCCGGCCCGTTGACCTGCTCCAGGGCGGCGGGGAAGGCCACGCTGCCCGCCGCCTTGGGGAGCAACGGGATGTCGACCGCCGGGAACGGCACGGCGATGAGCTGGAGGGCGTTGCCGGCCAGCAGAGCGCCGACCGCCCGCAGGGTCGCCAGGTGCTGGCACTCGATGGCCATGACGCTGGCCATGATCCCCTTCGACTTCTGGTCCTGGAGGAGGGTGAGGTTCACCAGGTAGGTGTCCGTGGCCACCTTCTCCAGGGTGGCGGCCAGGTCGACGACCTTCGGGGCGGTGCTGAGGTCGGCCGCCATCACCACCGGGAGGAACTTCGGGTTGGGGTTGTCCTGGACGGTGCCGCCGAGCGCCGTCGTCTGGGCCTGGAAGGCCCGCTTGTGCTCGGTGTGCTGGCGGCGGGTCTCAGCGGCGAATGCGCCGATCGTCGCCTTCGCGGTGGGAACGGTGATCCCGGCGACGGCTTTGGCCGCCGGCGCATTGGCCTTGTCGGGGCCCTCCCCGAGGGCGATGCTGTAGGTGGCGATGGCCAGGGCCTCGAGGGACGAGGCGGTCTGGAGGATCTGGACGTCGAGGGAGGTGTCGGCCCGGGCGGGCGCGGCCAGCAGGCCGACGAACAGCCCGCCGAAGCCACCTCCGAGCAGGGCGCGGGTGGCCACGCCGCCGGCGCCGTAGCCCATGCGGGCCAGGAGCGACCGGCGGGCGTTGTTGAAGTGGTCGATCTCGTCGGTGTCGACCTCGCCCCGGCGCTCCGCGCCGATCTGGGCCAGCTCGGGCAGGGAGTCCCGCGCCACCCTCATGGCGTCGACGTGAAGGTCCTGCGACTCCTCGATCAGCGCCGCCAGTTCCGTGGTGTCGATCTTCGGTCCGTCTTCGATCCCCAAGCCGATCGGCTCTCCTTCTTGCGGGCGGCGCGATGTGCCCACTCGTGGTAATAGGTGTCCTGGTGCCCCGCCCGCCAGTTCGAAACTAGATGCTGCGGCGGATGAAGGCGGCATCCGGAGGAGCGACCGGGTACGAACAGGGGATGATATGGGCATGGACGATCTGCGGGAGGCGAGCGACGCCGCCCTCGTGGTCGCCATCGGTCGCTGGCGGGAGGACGCCCTCGCCGAGGTGTACCGGCGCCATGCCGGCGCCGCCTACGCCCTGGCCCGCCGCCTGCTGAACGACAACCAGCTGGCCGAGGAGATCCTGCAGGAGGTGTTCCTGCGGCTCTGGAACACCCCCGAGCGCTTCGACCCGGAGCGAGGGAGCCTGCGGTCCTACCTGCTGGCCCAGACCCATGGCCGCTCGGTGGACCTGCTCCGCTCCGAGACCTCCCGGCGCCGTCGCGAGGAGCGCGACGCCCGGGAGTCCCCTGCGATCGGCGACGATATCGAGCGGGAGGTGATCGACCTCACCGTCTCCGAGAAGGTGAAGGAGGTCGTCGCCGCCCTACCCATCGACGAGCGTCAAGCAATTGAGCTCGCTTACTTCGGCGGCCACACCTACAGGCAGGTGGCAGTGATGTTGGAGGCCCCCGAGGGGACCGTGAAGAGTCGAATTCGTTCCGGGCTGCGACGCCTCCGGAACGACCTCGCCGAGGCAGGGGTCGGGGTGACATGGGCCGAGAGCTGAGTCACGCGGAGGTGGTCGACCTGCTGGGGGCCTACGCCCTCGACGCCCTCGAGGGCGACGAGCGCGAGACCGTCGAGCGCCATGTGACCGGCTGCGCGTCGTGCCGGGCGGAGATCGCCGACCACCGGGAGGTGGCCGGCCTGCTCACGCCCGGATGGGCCAAGCCCCCGCCGGGACTGTGGGAGAAGATCGCCGCCTCCCTGGAAGAGGTCCCGCCGCCGCTCGACCTCGCGCCGGTCATCGCCATGAAGCCGGGCGCCGGCCGGACCACCTCGTCGGCCGGGTCCGCGGCCCCCCGGCGCCGGAACGTGGTCACGGGGATCGCGGCCATGATCGCAGTGGCGGCGATGACCGCCGTCGGTTTCCTGGGCGTCCGGGTGGCCGACGACAACCGTCGCATCAGCCGGATGGCGGTGGGTCAGCACAGCGACGAGCTGCAGCGCACGGTCAACGCCGCCGTCGCCGAGCCACAGGCCCGGAAGGTGGCGCTGCGGTCCGACGACGGGGCCAGCACGGCCGATGCCGTCGTCCTGCCCGACGGGACCGGCTACCTGGTCCGCAGCAATCTTCCCGCCCTGACCGTCGACAAGACCTACCAGCTGTGGGCCCTCGTCGGGACGTCGCGCATCTCGGTGGGCGTGCTGGGCACCGAGGCGTCGATCGCCGCGTTCAAGATGGACGGCGACGTCTGGGGACTGGCCATCACCCAGGAGGGCGCCGGCGGGGTGGAGAGCACCAAGAAGAACCCCGTGGTGGTGGGCCGGTTCACCTAGCCCTTCCAGTACACGAGCCGGCGGCGGTCGCCGGCGATCCGGGCCGCTACTGGGCGCGCTGGAGGTCGCGGAGCTCGCGGTAGCCGACGAAGGTGGCGCCGGCGCGGTGGGCGAGGGACCGTAGCGACGAGTGGCCGGTGACCAGGTCGTGGTCGTCCACCCGGCTGGCCCAGTCGGGCGCCAGGGCCCGGAGCTCGGCGGCGTCGATCGCCGGGTGCACGTGCACCTCGGTCACGCCGGCGGGCAACTCGGCAAGGGCCCGCTCGATGGCGCGGCGGCTGCCCACCCGGCGGACGGCGAGGAAGTGGTCGGGGAAGACCACGCCCTCCTCGGCGGCCAGGCGGCGGAATGGGAACCCGACCGCCCGCTCCGTCGACGCCTCGCCGAGGCGCATGGGCAGGCGGAACTCCACCGCCAGCCCGAGGTAGATGTCGAAGAACTCCGGGCGCAGCTCCATGGCCGCCATGTGGGAGTCGAGGTGGCTGACGTCGAAGCCCCAGTAGATGGCCCGCTCGATCTGGGCCCGGCACTCCCGGCGGACCTCGTCGAGGTCGGCGTGCTCCCACAGGTCCTGGGTGGTGCGGGGAAAGCCGCCGTCGCCGTCGAGCAGGGACGGGGAGTGGGTGATGGGCCCCCACCGGTACAGGTCGTGCTCGGCGGTGAGGGTGAGGTGGACCCCGACGTCCTCGCCCCGGTAGCGGGCGGCGGCGTCGCGGGCCCAGGGACAGGGCACCATCAGGCTGGCCGAAGTCGCGGCCCCGTCCCGGAGGGCCTCGTAGACCCCCACGTTGGCGGCGTGGCAGGACCCGAGGTCATCGCTGTTCACGATGATCAGGCGGGCATCCGGCGGATGCCCGAGCCGTTCGGCGAGCGTCGTCACGATCGAGACCGTACCGGGCGCCGGGCGCGAAAAAGCCGGGACGTGCGCACATGGCGCACGTCCCGGCGAGGACCCGTGTGTGCAGCTCAGCCCTGGCGGACCTTGCCCCGCACGTAGGCGGCGATGGTGCCCGTGGTGACCTGCACGTTGTGCTTCTTGCGCACGTGGTCGGAGACCTTGGCCATCAGCTCTTCCTCAGTCGCTCCGGATCCCTGCCAACGGCAGGCGTGGTTTTCATCCCTTCAAGCGAAGCGGTATGCCACGACTCCTCCTTGGTTCTGCGCAGTGGTGCGCTACATCTCTTCCTATTTTATCCGGTGCCGACCCTGGTGGAGGATGAGGCCGGGCCGGGCTTTCCGTTGGGAAGGAGGTCGCAGGCGGCCCAGAGGCCCTGGTTGGCCTCCCTGGCCCGGCCGGCGATGGCGACGAACTCGTCGGTGTGGGCCACGTTCGGCGGAATGGTGAGGGTCTGGCCGAAGCCCCGCCGCAGCAGCTCGGCGTTGACGAAGAGCCCGTCGGACCGGCGGTAGACGTAGGCCAGGAGGCGCCCGTACTTGTCACGCTGCTCGGCGTCGCCCACCAACCGGACCGGCGTGCCCGCCGGCAGCAGCGACGTGGTGAACCGGCTGGCCTCCTCCCCGAAGCAGCCCACGGGCTGGTTGGGCGCCTTGGTCTCGGGCGTGTCGACCCCGATGAGACGGACCCGTTCACCTCCGGCCACGACGATGGTGTCGCCGTCGATGACCCGCTGCACCGCCAGGTCCACCCCGGCGGGCAGGTTGCCCGACGCCGCGGCGGCGGCAGGGAGCGGTGTCGACCCGCGACCGCAACCGGTGGCGGCGCCCGCGACGGCAACCGCCAGGGCCGCCACCACCACCCGGACTGCCCGCCGCGGCATGGCCGGCCTCAGGCCGCCATGCGGGCGGACGCCTGGCGCAGGGCCTGGCGCGCCGCGGCCAGGCCCTGGCGACCGAGCTCGCGGGTGTGGTCGTCGAGGTCCCACGACACCGCGGGGCCGTGGGGCGATGCGCCGGCCGTCACCGTCGGCGGGGCGGGCAGGAGGGCCATCTGATCGCTCATGGGCCAAGGATGACAGGGGGGTGGGACAATGGGCCTCGACGGAGGCGGGCGACGTCGGGCGACGGCGCAGGGAAACATCCTCTTCACCGTCCCGCCATCGCTTCGACACCGGCGTTGAGTAGGGTGGTGTCTGGGTAGACGCTCAAGGAGCAGCCCGAAGAAGTCGAGGTGATGGGAACAGGCCAGGCTGCCCAGCGTTGGGAGTAGATGATGAGTGAAACGCTAGAGATCGAGGCAATAAACCAGGCTCTGGAAATGATCGACAGAAGCCTCGGGGTCATGCACACCCGCGAGCTGGTCTCCACGAACGAGGTGTCCGACCTGTTGCTCGACATGCGCTCCATCCTCGCCTCGGCCGGGATCGACCTCAAGGAGCTCGAAGAGGTCGTACCCAGCGCCAACTAGTACGTGCGGGGCGCCCCCTGACGGGCGCCGAGCCGGCCTTGCTCAGTGCGCGGTCGCCAGGCGGCGGCCGAGAAGTCCGAGGCCGACGCCGAGGGTGACGCCGGCGGCCACGTCGGTCGCATGGTGGATTTTGACGTATATCCGGCTGGTGGCGACGAGGGCGGCGATGGCGACGTACAGAGGCCACAGCTTGTCGTCCTCGGACAGCATCATCGCCGCGCTGACCGCGGCCGTGGCGTGGCCGCTGGGAAAGCTGCTGGTGAGCGGTCGTCGGATGGTCAGGGGCCGCTCCACCTCCCACGGCGGGCGGGTGCGCTGGAAGAACGACTTGATGATCCCGTTGACCAGCAGTGACTCCACGCCCATCGCCGCCGTCATGCGGGCGGCGGCGGCCAGGTCATCGTTGCGACGCAGGCTCTTCACCACGCCGAGGGTGACCCACACCAGGCCGAACTCGCCGAGCTCCGAGGCGGCGTAGAACACCCGGTCGGCGACGGTGTTGCCGCGGATCCGGTCGAAGGCGGCGTCGACGGCCAGATCGAAGCGGTCCACCCGCCGTCCCGCGACGCTGAAGCGGGCCTTCATCAGGGATGACGGTACTGCGGATCAGGGTGCGGCCACGAGCTGGCGGGCCCGGGCCGGATCCCCGCCGAAGGCGGGGCAGTACTCCTGGAACGAGCACCAGTCGCAGAGCTTGGAGGGCCGGGGCCGGAAATCCTCGTTGGCGCAGGCCCGCTCCACCGCCTTCCAGATGGCGCCGGTGCGCTGCTCCAGGCCGCGGATGGACTGGTCCGATGGCTCGGCGACGATGGCCACCGGCTCGGAGAGGTACAGCAGCTGGATACGGGACGGTCGGCGCCCGAGCACCCGCTCGCACAGGAAGGCGTAGAAATGGACGCCGCCGAGGCGGCTCTGCTCGTGGGTCACGCCGGGGACCTTGCCGGACTTGTAGTCGGTCACCACCAGGCCGCCGTCCTCGTCGAGCTCGAGGCGGTCGATGATGCCGCGCAGCGTCAATGAGCCCACCGTGACTTCGAGGCGGAGCTCCAGCCCGATGGGGTGGACGGTCGTCGGGTCCTCGAGCTGGAAGTACCGCCTGACCAGCACTTCGGCATCGGCGGCGAACTCGGCGGCCGCCTCGGCGTCCAGGTCCAGGCCCACGTACTCGGCGTCGGAGGCCATCTCGGCCCGGGCCCGGTCGAGGCAGGCGAGGGCCACGGCCAGGTTGCGGGCCGGAGCCGGCTCGCAGAACAGCAGTTCCAGGGCGCGGTGCACCAGCGTGCCCTTGGTGGCCGCCGGCGATGGCGGCTCGGGCAGCCGGTCGATGGCCGAGAACCGGAAGGCCAGGGCACAGTCCTTGAACGACGCCACCTTCGACGGCGAGAGGGAGGTCGGGAGCGGGAGGGCCATCGAGGTCAACCGTACCGAGGGGGTGAGACGTCGCGGGGGATGGTGACGGACAGGCGCGTCACCCACGGATCCGGGCGGCGACGGCGGCGGGGTCCTCCATCGGCCCGAAATGGCCCAGGTCGGCGAAGGTCTCGACCCGGGCCCGGGGGAGGGCGGCGACCTGGGCGTCGACGACCGCCGCTTCGAGTGCGGTGCTGCGGGCGCCGCGCGCCACCGCCACCGGGCAGGCGACGGCCGGCAGCCGGGCGAAGCCGTCGTGGACCAGACCCTGGCGGTAGATGGCCGCCTCCACCTCGGGCTCGCACCGCAGCCGGATGCCCGAACCGCCGACGCAGGCGCCATCCCCGACGTCGACGTCGGGGCCGAAACCGCAGTCCACGTAGGCGCGGAGCGCGGCGGGGTGCAGGGACTCCAGCGGCGGCTTGGACGCGAAGTTCCCGTACGCCTCGGCCCGGGAGGCGAAGGTCGCCCGGCGCCGCAGCGTCGCCTCCACGAGGGGTCGGCGGGACTCCACCAGCGCGTCGCTCACCTCCGGCCACAGGATCGGTTCGAAGCACCACAGGGCGGCGAAGGTGCCGGGGTGGCGGGCCTCGGCATCGAGTACCGCCGCCCCCCCTCCCGAATGGCCGAAGCCGACCACGTCCCGGCCGTCCAGGCCCAGGCCGTCCACGACGGCGAGGACGTCGTCGGCGAACCTCGACCACGCCCAGTCCTGGGGCTCGGGCGTCAGGGTCTCGCCGTGGCCGCGGGCGTCGTAGGCCCAGCAGTGGAAGCGGTCCCCCAGCTCGGTGGCGAGGGGGCCCAGGACGTCGGCGCAGAAGCCGGTGGCGTGGGCCATGACCAGCGGCGGGCCGTCGCCCCCGAGGTCGTGGACGGCCAGCTCCACACCGTCGGTCGATGGGAGGAGGCGCACTGGGGCACGGTACTTTGGCCCGGATGCCCAACGACCTCGAGGCCGTCCGGGCCGCCAACACCTCCTTCTACGCCGCATTCGAGGCCCGCGACCTCGACGCCATGTCCAGGCTGTGGGAGCACTCGGACCGCATCGTGTGCACCCATCCGGGGTGGGCCAGCCTGCGGGGCTGGGGCCAGGTGGCGGCGTCGTTCTTCGCCCTGTTCCAGAACTCCCAGCACCTCCAGTTCATCCTGACCAAGGAGACGGCCGAGGTGGCCGGGGCGGTGGCGTGGGTCTCGGTCGACGAGAACATCCTGGAGGGACCCAACGCCACGACCGTGGCCGCCCTCAACGTGTTCGTGCTCGACAACGCGGGCGACTGGCTGCTGGTGGCCCACCACGCCTCGCCGGTGAGCGACCAGGGCGAGACGTAGCCGGTCGCGGCTGCTCGCCCGGACTACGAGGACAGGAGGCGTGCGACCTGGGCGGCGTCGGCGGGGCCGTCGTAGACGAGGCGACCGTCGTCGATGGCCAGGCAGCCGTCGGCCTGCTCGACCACCTCCAGGCGGTGCGTGGCCAGCACGACGGCGGCGCCGCCGGCGGCGGCGTCGGCCACCAGGGCGTCGAGGGCCTCCCGGCTCGGCGGGTCCAGGCCGTCGAAGGGCTCGTCGGCGAGCAGGACGCCGAACGGGCGGATGAACGCGAGGGCGATCGAGGCCTTCTGGCGCATGCCCCGGCTGAAGCCTCCCGGCGGGTCGTCGCCCCGGGAGGTGAGCCCCAGCCTGTCCAGCAGCTCGGCGGCCCGGGTTGCCCAGTCCTCGACACCGTGGAGGCGGGCCACGTACTCCAGGTGCTCGTTCACGCTGAGGTCGTCGTAGAGGGCGGGCGTGTCGGGGAGGTAGGACATCAGGGCCCGGGCCTCCAGCGAGCCGGCGGGGTGGCCGCCGACGGTGACGGCGCCGTCCGACGGGTCGAGCAGGCCGGCGGCCAGGCGCATGAACGTGCTCTTCCCGGCCCCGTTGGGCCCGACGAGGGCGACGGTGCGGCCCTTCGCCACCCGGCACGTAACCCCCTGCAGGGCGGTGTAGTCCCCGTAGGCGGCGGTCAGGTCGTCGGCTTCGAGCATCTCAGGCCTCCCGACCGAGCCAGGCGCCGGCGGCGACGACGAGCATGAGCACCGCGAAGTCGGCGGGGACCGCGCCGGCCGCGGCCGAGCCGCCGGCGTCGACCGCAGCCCGGGCGGCCAGCACCGGCAGCACGCCGGCCACGGCGAGGACGAGGGGGGCGACGGTGCGGAAGAAGATCTTCGGGCCGGCGAACATCTCGACCTGCAACGAGTTCACCGGACCGGTCTCGATGCTGAGCGCCGCCCCGCACACCGCGGCCAGGGCGGCGGGAACGGCGACGACCGCACCCACCTCGACCACGGTCCCTGCACCGCCGAGGGCCATGGCGCCGCCGGCGGCGACCAGGATCACGCCGACCATCACCACCGCCGGCGCAGCCAGGTGACGGAGGGTGAGCCGGCCGGGAGGCACCGGCAGGGTCTCGCGCCGGATCAGGTGGTCGGCTTCCTGGGCCAGGCCCTCCACCGAGTCGAGGGCGCAGACCAGCAGGGCGGCGGCGGCGGCGATGAGCAGGGCGGGAGTGTCCCGCCATGCGCCGGCGGCAGCCAGGCCGGCAGCCGCCCCCAGCAGCGTCACCCGTAGGACCCGCGTGGCCGGCCAGCGCAGCACGGCCTGCCAGTCGCGCCGCCAGACCGGCCGGGCGC
>JALYYN010000363.1 GCA_030946525.1 Actinomycetota bacterium
AGGACGGTGGCGACCACGTGGACCTCGTTGCGGAAGCCGTCGGGGAACGACGGGCGCAGGGGCCGGTCGATCAGGCGGCAGGTCAGGATGGCCTGGTCGGTGGCCCGGCCCTCCCGGCGGAAGAACGAGCCGGGGATCTTGCCGGCGGCGTACATCCGCTCCTCGACGTCGACGGTGAGGGGGAAGAAGTCCACCCCTTCACGGACGCCCTTGGAGGCGGTGGCGGTGACCAGGACGACGGTGTCGCCGATGCGGGCCACCACCGAGCCGTTGGCCAGCTGGGCCAGCTTCCCGGCCTGGAAGGACAGGGTCTTGTCGGTGCCGTTGATCGGGCCCACGACGTTGATGGTCCGGCCTGTCGGGCCGGCTGTGCTGCTGGGCTGGCCGTCCGGGCCAGCCGCGGAAACGGGTTCCGTCATATGTGTGCTCCTCTGAGATGGAGCGGCGACGGCCAGTTCCCAGTTGTCGGCCACCCGGGCCCGAAATGCTGTTACCCGAGGAGCTGGCGACTGGCAGCTGACTCTTGCGCCACTCTGTTGTCTTGAAAAATGGAACGAGCGGCCCGCAGGCCGCTCGGGTGTGCCTCAGCGGCGAAGGCCGAGGCGGGCGATGAGCCCACGGTACCGCTCGACGTCGTTGGCCTTCACGTAGTCGAGAAGGCGCCGGCGCCGACCGACGAGCATCAACAGGCCCCGCCGGCTGTGGTGGTCCTTCTTGTGGGACTTCAGGTGCTCGGTGAGGTGGTTGATGCGCTCGGTGAGGAGGGCGATCTGCACCTCGGGAGAACCGGTGTCCGTGTCGTGGAGGCGGTAGTCGCCGATCGTCGCGGTCTTGTTCGGCATTGCTGAGAAGCTACCTCTGCTTTGGACGGGGTGGTTCGTCGAACAGTGCCGTTCGTTCAACACTGCCATTCGTTCGACACTGTGGTCCGATTGAACCAGGAACGCGCCAGGGCGGTCGCCACGGCGCTGGGTCGATGGTACCAGCCCGGTACCGTCGGCCCATGCCCGGGGCGCCGCACCTCCTCGTCAGCAGGAGCTGTCGGATCCCCCTCGACGAGCTGACCTGGCGCTTCGACGCGTCCGGAGGGCCGGGTGGCCAGCACGCCAACACCTCCAACACCAGGGCCGAGGTCCGCTTCGACGTCGCCGGCTCCCCTTCCCTGGGCCCCCGCCAGCGCGCCCGCCTGCTCGAGCGGTTGGGGCCGGTCGTCCGCGTCGCCGCATCCGACCAGCGGTCCCAGTCCCGCAACCGTGACCTCGCACTGGAGCGCCTGGCCGCCCGTCTGGCCGAGGGGCTCCGGATCGAGCCGGAGCGCAGGCCCACCCGTCCCCGGCCCGGCGCCAAAGCGGCCCGGCTCGAGGACAAGAGGCGACGCTCGGAGACGAAGCGCCTCCGGGGCCGCCCCGGCGAGGACTGACACCGAGGGCCCGCCATGCCGGGAACTGCGATACTGGTCGGGGTTGAGAAGTCAGCCACGGCTGATGTGTGGATGCGTATCCGCAACTGAGGTCGTTCGGCGGAGGGGGAGGGGAGCCGATGGAGGACCGCGATCTCGACGCTCGCTTCCGACTCATGGCCGACGTCCCTTTCCTGGTCTGGATCGCCGGGCCCGACGGGCGCTGCGTCTTCCTGAACCGCCGCTGGCTGGAGTTCACCGGTCGCCGCCTCGAGCAGGAACTGGGCGACGGGTGGCTGGAGGACGTCCATCCCGACGACGTCGCCTCCTGCGTGTCCGCCACCCGGGACGCAGTCGAGCACCGCAAGCCGGTCGAGATGGAGTACCGGCTGCGACGCTCGGACGGGCCGTGGCGGTGGATGCTCGACCGCAGCGTCCCGCTTTTCGACGGTGCGGGGATCTTCGCCGGTTTCATCGGGACCTGTGTCGACCTGACCGAGCGACGGGACGCCGAAGAGGCACTGCAGCGCAGTCGTGAGGACCTGGCCGCCGCCATGGCCGCCGGCCACATGGGCAGCTTCGACCTCAACCTGGCCACCGGGAAGGTCGTCCGGGACGCCAACCTGGAGCAGCTCTACGGGCTGCGGCCGGGGCAGGCCGGCACCTTCGAGGAGTGGGCCGAACTGGTCCACGTCGACGATCGGGCCCACGTGCTCGCCGAGGTGGCCAGGGTCACCGCCGAGGGGGGTGAGTACCACCTCGAACACCGGGTGGTCCGGCCCGACGGGGAGGTGCGCTGGGTCGAGCGCCGGGGCCACGCCTACCGCGACGACTCCGGCCGCATCGTGGGGCTGCGCGGCATCGTCATCGACATCACCGCCCGCCGGGTGGCCGAGGAGGAACGCGCCGTCCTGTTGGAGCGGGTCAGCCGCCTCCAAGGGGTGACGGCCGCGCTGGCCCGGGCCGGCACGCCGAACGAGGTGCTCGAGACCATGGTGGCCGAAGGCTTCGACGCCCTGGGTGCGGTGGCTGGGTCCGTCGCCGTTCTCGACGCCACCGGCGAGGCCCTGGAGGTGGCGCGGGCCACGGGCTACCCGGTCGAGACCCTCGACCGGTTCGGCCGCTTCGACCTCGCCGCGCCCGTCCCCCTGGCCGAGGCGGTGCGCACCCGCCGGCCCGTCACCTGTGGCGACCTGGACGAGTGGGGCCGCCGGTACCCTGATCTGCTCCCGCACGTCCCCCCCGCCCGGCACCAGGCGGCCGCAGCCTTGCCCCTGACCGTCGACGACCGGCAGCTGGGCGCCATCGGGCTGTCGTTCGAGTTCCCACAGCGCTTCGACGGCGCCCAGATGGAGTTCCTGGAAGCGGTGGCGGCCCAGTGCGCCCAGGCCCTCGACCGGGCCTGGTCCTACACCGCCGAGGCCGACGCCCGTCGCTCGGCGGAGGCGGCGGGCGCCCGCCTGGCGTTCATCGCCGAGGCATCCAGCGTCCTGGCCGGCTCGATGGAGTACGAGACCACCCTGCCCGCCGTCGCCGCCCTCGCGGTACGCGTGCTCGGCGAATGCTGCGCCGTCCACGTCGTCGGGCCGAACTCGCGGGAGGCCACGCCGCGGTGGACGCAGGCGGCGCTGGCACACGTGCATCCCGCGGCCGAGGCCGCGCTCGCCGACGTCCCGCCCGGGGCGTGGCAACAGGCGGCGACGGGCACGGCCCGCGTGGAGGCCCTGCGGGCCCTCGGCGTGCGGGCGGTGATCGGCGTTCCCCTGCTGGCCCGGGGCCGGACCCTGGGCATGCTGAGCATCGGCCGTACGTCGACCGTCGGGTTCACCGCCGCCGACCGGAGCCTGGCCACCGACCTCGGCGCACGGGTCGCCCAGGCCGTCGACAACGCCATGCTGTACCGGGCCGAGCGCCAGGCCCACCAGGAGGCGGAGACGGCCGCCGTAAGACTCCGGTTCCTGCTCGACGTCAGCACCACCCTGGCGTCACCGCTGGAGCTGCAACCCCGCCTCGAACGCCTGGCCCGCCAGTCGGTCGAGTCGCTTTCGGACGTGTGCGTGATCGACCTCGTCGAGCCGGACGGATCCATCCGCAGGGTGGCGGCGGCCGCCGCGAACCCCGTCGTCGAGCCCCTGACCGAGGTCCTCTCCGCCGGCGGCCGCCTCGACCCGGGGAGCCGCCATCCCGTCGTCGCCGCCGTCGAGCACCGCCGGACCGAGCTGCTGGTGGACCTCACCGACGAGGACCTGCGGGTCATGACGAGCGGCGACGGGACCTTCGAGACCGTCCGCGCCCTGGAACCGGTCTCCTGTGTCGCCGTCCCCCTCCTGGCCGGCACCCGCGCCCTGGGGGCCATCACGCTGCTGACCACCGCTCGCTCGGGCCGCCGCTACGGGCCGGCCGACCTCGTCTTCTTCGAGGACGTGGCCCGGCGGGTGGCGATGGGCGTGGAGAGCGCCCGGATGCACGACGAGATGCGGCGCGTCGCCCAGACGTTGCAGGCCAGCCTGCTGCCGTCGGTCCCGCCGGTCATACCGGGCCTCGAGGTGGGCACCCGCTACATGGCCGCCGGCGAGGGCACCGTCGTCGGTGGGGACTTCTTCGACGTCTTCGCCCTGGGTCCGGATTCGTGGGCGGTCGTCGTCGGCGACGTCTGCGGCAAGGGTGTCGAGGCGGCCACGGTCACCGGCCTGGCCCGTCACACCGTGCGCTCCTCCGCCATGGAGCACGCCTCGCCGTCCGAGGTCCTGCGTCACCTGAACGACATGCTGCTGCGCGTGGGCGCCGAAGGAGGCAGCGAGGTGGAGCCCCGGTTCTGCACGGTCTGCCTGGCCCGGGTCGAGCTGACCACGGGCGGCGCGGCGGTGACCCTGTCGATGGGCGGCCACCCCCTGCCCTTCGTACTGGGTGCGTGCGGCGCGACCCGCCAGGTGGGCCGGCCGGGCAGCCTGCTCGGCGTCGTCGACACGCCGACGCTGTCGGACGAGGAGCACCACCTCGGGCCCGGGGAGTCGTTCATCCTCTACACCGACGGGATCACCGAGCGCCACACCGGGGAGGAGTTCTTCGGCGAGGAGGGCATCGAGGACGTCCTCGCCGCCTGCGCCGGCCTCACCGCCGACGAGATCGCCGGCCGCCTGGAGGAAGCGGCCCGCCGCTTCGTGGAGGGCCGGCCGTCCGACGACATGGCCGTCGTCGTGGTGCGCGTCCCGCCCCGGTAGCGCTTTGGCCGGCGGCCCCGGGCGTACCATCGAACCGTGAAGACGGTCGTGCTTGGCCCGCAGCCGGAGGTGCAGGCGCTGATCGAGCGGCGCCGAGCGCTCGGGACCGACCTGTTCGACGAGGTCTGGGAGGGCATCTATCACATGGCCCCGGCGCCGAACGCCGCTCATGCCTACCTCGACGATGTCCTCGCCGTGCTCCTCCACCCGTGCGCTCAGGCTGTCGGCCTGGTGGGAACCGGTCCGTTCAACCTCGGGCAGCCGGATGACTACCGCGTCCCCGACCGGGGGTACCACCGGAGCCGTCCCACCGGGACCTGGGTCCCCACGGCCGCCGTCGTGGTCGAGATCGTCTCGCCCGACGACGAGACCTACGCCAAGTTCGACTTCTACGCCCGTCACGCCGTCGACGAGATCCTCGTGGCCGACCTTCGATAGCCGAGCTCCGGGTGTGGTCACTCCGCTCTGATGGGACCTACGAGGCGGTTCCCGCCAGTGCGCTCCTGCATGTCGCCGCCGAGGAGCTTGGGGGCGCCATCACCTGGCCCAACGCCGACTGATCCGAGATCGCTAGCGGGCGGCTGGACCGTCGCTCAGGAGCCATCTTCGGGAAACTTCATCAGCTCCGATCCACGACCGGAAGCGGCACGTTGCGCGGGGTTCGGGCGCCTTTCTGGCCGCGGGTTACGGGCGGGTCGAGGCCGAACGTCATTCGAAGAGCCGCAGCGCGAGACATATCCCGCCCTACGCCCTGACCGGCCCAGTGGGCTATCTCCGGGGCGCCGCCGCGGCTCATTCGGGGATGCGCGGTATGGGCGCCCGGGCCAGGATACGCGATGTTTCGCGATACGATATTGTGACGTGGAGATCTATGCTTCCGCCCGAAGGCACGGGGTCACCGACGACGACATCGCCCACGCAATCGAGCACGCCCTCGCTGCGGGAGAGCAGGCGGATGGGAAAGTGCTCTACCTCGGGCCGGACCGAGCCGCCAACTTGCTCGAGGTCGTCTCGGTTCTGCGTGAGGACGGGACCGAGATCGTGATCCACGCCATGGGTATGCGTCCCAAGTACGAGCCATTTCTGCGCGGTGAGGGAGACAGTGATGTCTGAGAGCACTTCCCACGGTCGATCGGTTGCCGGCGTCGAACTGACCGAAGATGTCTTGAAGAAGATGGCCGACGAGGCCGAGAAGGGACTCGACATTCCCAAGCTCCGGCGTCGGCCAGGACGCCCGGCCATGGGGTCCGGTCCCGCCGAATCGTTGCCCGTACGCCTTGATCCGGAACTGCGCGCGGCGGTCGACGAACGCGCAGCGGCCGACAACACCAGCGCGTCCGATGTCGTCCGCGAGGCCCTCCGCCGCTACCTGAAGGTGAGCTGACACGCGGCAGCGCACAATCGGCTGGCTCGCGTGGCCCTCGGTCGTCCCCACAACCACGCCGATCCGACGGTCTGCTTCAGTTTCGTCCCACACCGCCGGACCGGGATTGACTCAGTCCGCATACCAGCGATGGCCTGTCCCCTATCGACAGGCATGCCCTCAACACGTGCCGGGATCCTTGACCGCCCCGAAACGTTGCCTTCGAGACAGGAACGCGCGACGTGAGCACCTCGGCGCTCCGTT
>JALYYN010000385.1 GCA_030946525.1 Actinomycetota bacterium
CGTACTGCTCGAGCACGCCGCCCTCACGGAGCACGGCGATGCGGTCGCCCAGGCGTACGGCCTCGTCGATGTCGTGGGTGACGAACACCACCGTCTTGGCCACTTCGGCCTGAAGGCGCAGGAACTCCTGCTGGAGCCGGTCGCGGGCGATCGGGTCGACGGCCCCGAACGGCTCGTCCATGAGCAGCACCGGCGGGTCGACGCCCAGGGCCCGGGCCACGCCCACCCGCTGGCGCTGGCCTCCGGAGAGCTGGTGGGGGTAGCGGCGGCGGTACTGGGCGGGGTCGAGGCCGACGAGAGTCAGCAGCTCGTCGACGCGGGCCCGGATCCGGCCCCTGTCCCAGCCGAGAAGCCTGGGGACGGTGGCCACGTTGTCGGCCACGGTCAGATGCGGGAACAGGCCGACCTGCTGGATGACGTAGCCGATCCGCCGCCGCAGCTCGACCGGGTCGGACTGCGTCACGTCGTCGCCGGCCAGGAAGATGCGGCCGCCGGTGGGCTCGATCAGCCGGTTGATCATCTTGAGGGTGGTGGTCTTCCCGCAGCCCGAGGGTCCCACGAGCATGCAGATCTCGCCGTCGCCGATGTCGAGGTCGAGGGAGTCGACCGCCACCTGCCCGTTGTCCCATCGCTTGGTGAGGGACTCGAGTCGGATCATGGAATCGCTAGTCTGCCCTGGTGGCGGTGTCGGACCCCTGGGTGCGGTGGGACTGGATTCGCCTCCACGGCGGCGACGTCCTCGCCGCCCTCCGCCAGCACGTGGAGCTGACGGCCATCGCCGTCGCCATCGGGTTGGCCATCTCGCTGCCCCTCGGACTGGCCGCCCGCCGGTGGCGTCGCAGCGAGGGCCCCATCCTGGGGTTCACCGGCGCCCTGTTCACGATCCCGTCGCTCGCCCTCTTCGCCCTGCTGGTGCCCTTCACCGGGCTGTCGCGCCTGACCGCCGAGATCGGCCTGGTCATCTACACCCTGCTCATCCTCGTCCGGAACATCGTGGCCGGCCTCGACGGGGTGCCCGAGGACGTCAGGGAGGCGGCCCACGGCATGGGCTACCGGCCGCTGGGCCAGCTGCTGCGCGTCGAGCTGCCCCTCGCCGTGCCCGTGATCATCGCCGGTATCCGGATTGCCACCGTCACCACCATCGGCCTGGTCACCGTCACCGGCCTCATCGGGCAGGGGGGCCTGGGCGCCTTCATCATCGAGGGCATCAACCGCGACTTCCGCACCCCTGTCGTCGTGGGCTCCGTGCTCTCCATCGCCTTGGCGGTGGTGGCCGACCTGGGCCTCGCCGGCCTGGCGTACCTGCTGGCGCCGTGGTCCAGGTCACAGGGCCGGACTTCCTTCGGGCGTGTGGCCCAGTGAATGCTCAATGGACCGGCCTCCCGTTGCCTTCCGCACGCAGCTGGCGAGGCCGGTCGTGAGCCTCCCCGCCGAGGTCCTCCGGTGGTTCACCACCTCCGCGCACTGGCATGGCGACTTCGGCGTGCCCCACCGGGTGACCGAGCATGTCCTCATGTCGGTCGCCGCGGTCGCTGCCGCGGCGATCCTCGGCCTCCCCGTCGGCATCTGGCTCGGCCACCGCGGCCGGGGGGGCGCGCTGGCCATCAACCTGGCCAACGTGGGCCGGGCCGTCCCGTCGCTGGCCATCCTGGCCCTGGCCCAGCAGGCCATCGGGCTGAGCGGGTGGCCCGGGTTCGGCGCCCGCCCCGCCTTCATCGCCCTCGTCGCCCTGGCCGTCCCGCCGCTCGTCACCAACGCCTACGTCGGCATGCAGGGGGTGGACCGCGACGTGGTGGAGGCGGCGAGGGGGATGGGGATGACCGGCGTCGAGCTGCTCTGGCGGGTGGAGCTGCCCATCGCCCTGCCTCTCGTCATGGCCGGTTTCCGCACAGCCGCGGTCCAGGTGGTCGCCACGGCTACCCTGGCGGCGGTGACGGCCTGGGGTGGGCTCGGGCGGTACATCGTCGACGGGTTCGGGCAGCAGGACAACGCCCAGATCGTCGCCGGAGCACTGCTCGTCGGCCTGCTCGCCCTGCTCACGGAGCTGGGGTTGGGCGTGCTCCAGCGGGTCATGGTCTCCGAAGGGCTCCGGCCCGACGTGGCCACGTCACGACGGGCGGGAGCTGCGGGACGGGTAGGGGTCGGAGAAGAGGCCGCGGCGGTAGCCGCGTGAACGAAGGAGCCAGCATGGGCCCGAGGTCGATCAGAGTCCGTTCTGCGGGGGCGGTGCTCGTCGTGGCCGCCATCACCGCGGCGTGCGGGTCGAGCGGCAGTAACAACACGGCGACCGCGACCAAGACGGTGGTGATCGGGTCCGCTCCCTTTTCGGAGAACGAGATCGTCGCCGACATGTACGCCGGCGCCCTGCAGAACGCCGGCCTCCAGGTCACCGTCCGCACGGGCCTCGGGCAGCGGGAGATCTACCTGCCCGCACTGCAGAAGGGCGGCAAGGACAACGGGATCGACCTCGTCCCCGAGTACGTCGGCACCCTGCTGGAGTTCGTCAACAAGGGCGCAGGCGAGGCCAGCGGCGACCTCGACGCCACCGTCGCCAAGCTGCGCAGCCGGCTCGACCCCCTCGGCCTCACCGCCCTGACCCCGTCCCCCGCTGCCGACCAGAACGCCTTCGCCGTCACCAAGGCCACCGCCGACCGCCTCAAGGCCAAGAAGCTCTCCGACCTGACCCCGGTGGCGTCGACGCTCACCCTCGGTGCCGGCCCCGAATGCCCGACCCGGCCGTTCTGCCAGCCGGGCCTCGAGAAGGTCTACGGGCTCAAGTTCAAGGCCTTCCGGGTGCTGGACTCGGGCGGCCCCAAGACACTCGACGCGCTTTCCTCCGGTGACATCGACGTCGGCCTGGTCTTCTCGAGCGGCGGCGGTGTGGCGGCACGGAACCTGGTCGTGCTCGAGGACGACAAGAAGCTGCAGACGGTCGACAACATCGTCCCCGCCATCCGCAAGGACATCGTGGACGACAACATCACCTCGGTGCTGAACAAGGTGTCCGCCGCCCTGAACACCGCGGATCTGACCCAGCTCAATAAGCGGGCCGACGTCGACAAGGAGGACCCGCAGGCCCTGGCGACCGAGTGGCTCGGCCAGCACGGCTTCACCAAGAAGAAGTAGTGGGCCGCCGGTGGCCGGCGGTCGTCTGCGCCCTGGCGCTCGCCGCCGGATGCCGGTCCGGCGCGCCACGGAACGGGGCGGGTGACCCGCCCGCCCCGCAAGCGTCGACCACCACACAGGCGTCGGGCGCGGCCGCTGCCGGCTTCCGGGCCCCCACCACGCTCGGGATCCTGCAGGACCCGGACATCCCCGAGAGCAGCGGGCTCGTCGCCTCCCGCCGGAATCCCGGGTTGCTCTGGACGCACAACGACTCGGGCGACGGGCCCTTCGTCTACTGCTTCGATCCCCGTGTCCAGAGCTGCGGCGTCTGGCGGGTGACGGGCGCCGACGCCCTCGACTGGGAGGACATCGCCATCGGGCCCGGCCCCGAGGCGGGCCGGCCCTACCTGTACCTGGGCGACATCGGGGACAACCTGGCCCAGCGGGACCAGATCGTGGTCTACCGGGTCCCCGAGCCCGTCGCCGGCGGGGGCGGGCCGGTGACCACCAAGGCCGCCCCGGCGGCGACGGCACCAGCCGAGACCATCCGGCTCCGTTACCCCGACGGCCCCCAGAACGCCGAGACCCTCCTCGTCCACCCCACGACCGGCGACCTCTACGTGATCGCCAAGAACGCCTCGTCGGCCACCGTTTACAAGGCGCCTGCGCCGCTCGACCCCACGAAGGTCACCGTCCTCTCGCCGGTGGGCGCCCTCCACCTGGGGGCGGGGCTACGGGGTCCGGAGCTGGTCACCGGCGGCGACCTCTCCCCGGACGGACGCCGGGTGGCGGTGGTGACCTACAGCTCGGGCTACGAGCTGGCCCTCCCGTCCGGCACGGACCGCTTCGACGCCATCTGGGACCAGCCCCCGACGCCCGTGGCGGTCGGGCTGCGGCTGCAGGGGGAGTCGGTCGCCTACCGGCTGGACGGAGGAGCGCTGCTCACGACCAGCGAGATGATCCCGACCCCGGTGCAGCAGGTCGAGCGCCGCTGACGGCGGCTACTCCGCCGCCCGTACGTCGAGGCCGGCACCGGCCAGGCGCGCCTCGATCGTGCTGCGCTGCTCGGCGCTCATCTCCCCGCGGGCCCCCTTGGGAACGTCCACGTCGAGGAGATCGGCGGCCACCACCAGCGACTCGTCGTAGGTGTACAGGTCGAGCTCGAAGACGTCGACGTCGTCCCCGGGAGCGTCGAGCCTGAGGCGCAGCTCTCGGAGTCGACCGGTGAGCCGCTCCCGCTTGTCGTCGTCAGGATCGGGCGGCGTCATCGGTCGGCGGAGACCGCAAGAGGTTCAGGCGTCGTCGTCGTCGTACTTGTGCAGGTCGCCGAAGCGGGCCTTGACGTTGCGCTCACTGGTCACGAACAGATCGGCGATCTCCAGCCAGGTGACGCCTTCCCGGAGGGCCTCGTCGACCAGGTTCCGGGTGATGGCCTCCAGGAAGCTCCGGGCCGCGTTGGTGGCGGCGATCCTGCTCGCCGCCGGTACCGACGGGTCGGCGATCTGGTCGACCAGGGAACGGAAGCCGACGATCGATTCGGGCTCGTGGGACATGGGTGGCAATCGTAGGCTGGCGGGCAGCATGGCCCGATCCCCGCTCGTCGCCGGCATCGACCTGGCCACCGCAGACGTCCGGGTGACGGTGGCCGACGGGACCGGGCGCGTGGTGGCGACCGCCGCCGCGCCGTTGCCGGCCCCCGACCGGCCCGAGCCGGGACGGTCCGAGCAGGACGCGACCGGGTGGTGGCCGGCGGTGGCCCGCTGCCTCCGCGAGGCCACCGCGGGCCTGGCCGACCCCGTCGTCGCCGTCGCCGTCGCGGCCACGTCGGGGACGGTCGTCCTCGCCGACCGGAACAGGGAACCGGTCGGCCCGGCCGTCCTTTACGACGACCGCCGGGCTGCCGCCCCCGACCGCTGGTCCCTGTTGCTGGACCGTCCCGGGGCCGCGGAGGCCGCCGTCCATGCCTGGCACGCGTCCGACCTCGTGGTGTCCCGCCTGATCGGCGGAGTGCCTCCGACCGACTGGACCCACGCGCTGAAGACGGGATTCGACCCGGGACGGGGGGACTGGACGACACCGGAGCCGGGCAGGGCCGGGCGGCCGGCCGTGCTCTCCCCCGCGTCGCCCGCCGGACCGGTTTCCGATGCCGCCGCCGGCGAGACCGGCCTCCCTGCGGGATGCCGGGTGCGGCTGGGGATGACCGACGGCTGCGCCGCCCAGGTGGCGGCAGGGGCCGACCGGCCCGGCCGCTTCGTCACCGTGGTGGGCACCACTCTGGTGGTCAAGGGGGCCACCGAGGGCCGGATCGACGACGCCGCCTCGGGCGTCTACAGCCACCGCCACCCCGACGGGTGGTGGCTGCCGGGCGGGGCGTCGAACACCGGCGGCGGTTCGCTGTCCGCCCGGTTCGCCGACGGCGACCTCGCCGCCCTCGACCGGGCGGCGACCGAGCGGGGCCCGGCGACGGTGGTCTGCTACCCGCTCCCCGGCCACGGCGAGCGGTTCCCGTTCGCCTGTGACGGGGCCGGGGAGGCGTGGTCCGGACCGCCGGCCGACGACGTCGACGCCTACCGGGCCGTGCTGGAGGGCGTGGCGTTCCTCGAACGGCTGGGCTACGAGCGGCTGGAGGACCTCGGGGCGACGGTCACGCCCCCGCTGCGCTCGGCGGGAAGTGGCGGCCGCAGCCCGGCGTGGACGGCCGTCCGGGCGACGGTCCTCGGCCTGCCTATCGTCTGCCCCCCGTCGGCCGACACCGCCTTCGGCGCGTGCGTGCTGGCCGCCGCCGGGACCGTCCATCCCGACCTGAGCGCGGCCGCGGATGCCATGGTGGGTCGGGCCGGGCCCGCGGTGGGGCCCGTCGCCGACGAACAGGACCGGCTGGAGGAGAGCTACCGCCGGTTCGTCGACCTGCTAACCGAGAGGGGATGGCTCACGTGGCGAAACTGAGCGAGCACCGGAGCGGAGCGGAGGAGCGCAGCTCACAGACAAGCAGCTCACCTACAAGCAGCGGCGCCACTCAGCGGCCGGCCCCCAAGGGGCCGGCCAGACTGAGTTGGAGGGCGGCGACGGCGGAGGTCGCGGCGCGCGACCCGGCGCTGGCCGGAGTGATCGCCCGGGCGGGACCGGTCCGCCTCCGGGCCGCCGACCCCGACGGGGCGTTCGGCGCCCTGGTCCGGGCCATCGCCTTCCAGCAGCTGGCCGGGGCGGCGGCGTCAGCCATCCACGGGCGGGTGCGGGCCCTGGTCGACGGGCCCTTGACCCCGGAGTCGGTGCTGGCCCTCCCCGAAGCGGCGCTGCGGGGGGCCGGGCTCTCGGCGGCCAAGACGGCGTCCATACGGGATCTGGCCGCCCACGCCGTCGCCGGCGATGTGCCGCTGAGCCGGACCGGCCGGATGCCCGACGCCGAGATCGTCGCCCGCCTGTGCGAGGTCCGGGGCATCGGCCCGTGGACGGCCGAGATGTTCCTCCTGTTCGAGCTGCGGCGCCTCGACGTCTGGCCCGTCGGCGACCTCGGCGTGCGGGCCGGCTGGGGCCTGGCCCACGGGCTCGACGTCGCCCCCACCCCCTCGGAGCTGGCCGCCTTCGGCGAGCCGCTGCGAGGGGTGCGCTCCGTCGCCGCCTGGTACTGCTGGCAGGCCGTCCACATCGCCCGCGACGTCGCCCGGGGATCGGTCCGCACCCCATAGCCGGCCGAGGGCATCACTGCGGCTCTCCGCCGACGGCATCACTGCGGCTCTCCGCCGACGTATCCTCGTCAGCGGTGGCAGAGGGAACCTCGGAGACGCCGCAGGTGGCGGCGACCAGGTGGGTCGAGGCCATCATGGACCGGGGCGACCTGCGGGCGGGATGGCCCCTGACCGACCCCACCCTGCGCCTGGTGCTGGCCCAGGACTGGGTGTGGACCCATCGTCACCATCCCACCATCGGCCACGACCGGAGCTGGGACGAGCTGGCCCGGGGCCTGGCCGCGCTCCCTCCCGCCGCCGAGCTTTGGGGCCCCTTCGCCGAGGAGCTGATCGGCAGGTGGCAGAAGACCTGGTCCGGCCTCAGCGCCATCACCTGGGCGACGTGGGACCAGCCCGAGGTCGTGGGCCTGGACCTCGAGATGGTGACCTTCATGGAGCGCGACGGTGACCGGCCCGTACGCTTCGAGCCCGGGCGCTCGGCCTTCGCCCGGCGCTTCGCCATGCGTCACACCGACCAGGGCTGGCAGGTGGCCGGCGTCAACGGGGACCAGCTGTTCGTGCCGGGGTGGCCACCCTCCCTGGAGGTGTAGGCGCGGGGCGAACGGAATTGGACGCCGGGCGAGGGCGTTGCATCCACCGAAGGCTTCAGCATCGAAGGCCTAGACGAGCCCCCCGTCACAACAGGAGCGGAACCATGGCCGCGAGCAGCGCATCCCAGATCGAGATCGGCGAGGACGACTTCCTCGCCACGCAGCGAGCCGAGCTCCACGCCCGCCGGGCGGCATACCGGGAGCAGGCCGACCGCCTGACCGCGGCCGTCGAGGAGCTGGCGCAGGCCGGTGAGTCCCCGGACATCGGCGACGACGACGGCTTCGCCGAGGCCGACCCCCTCAGCGTGGAGCGCGACCGGGTCTTCACTCTGGCCGGCGTGGCCCGCGGACGCGTCGAGGAGATCGACGCCGCCCTGGCCCGGCTCGACGCCGGGGCCTACGGCATGTGCCGCACCTGTCGCCGGCCCATCCCCATCGCCCGGCTCGAGGCCGTGCCGGAAGCCACGCAGTGCGTCACGTGTGGGAGCGGCGCAGCCCTACGGCGTCGATAGCGCAGTGAGCATCGACAACGTCGCGGGTGAGCTGCGTTCGCTCCGTGCCCGCATCCACGCCCAGCGGGCCAACCGCCACCAGTGGCCCACCAAGGAAGAGGAGCTGTTCGCCGACCTCGACCGCTATGACCGTCGGCTCCTGAAGGCGGCGGCCATGCTCCGCGTCGACGCACCGACGCCCGCTCGGGGCGCCGAAGTGCTCCTCGCCGATACGGAGCGTCAGGAGCTCGAGGAGCGCCTGGCCGGTTCCGGACTCGACGTGCGCACTACGACGTAGCCGCGGTCCGCAGCGGCCGGCAGTGCCGGCACGGGCGGTAGCCGGCCGCAGTGGCCG
>JALYYN010000400.1 GCA_030946525.1 Actinomycetota bacterium
CGGCGATGAGCTTGACCTGGTTGATGACCGGGTCCTGCTGGATGACATCGAAGAACCCCGACAACCGGTCGACGTCGTGGAGCTCCCGGGCCAGCGTCGACGCCAGGTCGAACCGGAAGCCGTCGACATGCATCTCCGTCACCCAGTACCGCAGGCTGTCCATCAGCATGTGGAGGACGAACGGCATGCGCATGTTCAGCGTGTTGCCGGTGCCGGTGTAGTCCATGTAGAAGCGGGGGTCGTCGGCGACCAGGCGGTAGTAGTCGTCGTTGTCGATCCCCCGGAAGGACAGCGTCGGCCCGAAGTGGTTGCCTTCGGCGGTGTGGTTGTAGACGACGTCGAGGATGACCTCGATCCCCGCGGCGTGGAGGGCCTTGACCATGCCCTTGAACTCCTGCACCTGCTCGCCGTCGGTCCCGCTCGACGCGTAGCCGCTGTAGGGGGCGAAGAAGCCGATCGTGTTGTAGCCCCAGTAGTTCCGCAGGCCCCGGTCGACCAGCGGCTGGTCGTGCAGGAAGTGGTGGACGGGGAGCAGCTCGATGGCGGTGACCCCGAGCAGGGTGAGGTGCTCGATGGCGTCGGGGGTGGCCAGCCCGGCGTAGGTGCCCCGCAGCTTCTCGGGGATGGTGGGATGCAGCTTGGTGAACCCCCGGACGTGGGCCTCGTAGATCATGGTGTGGTGCCACGGCGTGCGGGGGGGGCGGTCGTCGCCCCAGTCGAAGCTGCCGTCGACCACCACCGAGCGGGGGACGAACGGGGCGCTGTCGGCACCGTTGCGGTGGAGGTCGGCGTCGACGTCACCCCAGGGGTAGCCGTAAACCGCCTCGTCCCACGTGACGTCGCCGGTGATGGCCCGGGCGTAGGGGTCGAGGAGCAGCTTGGCCGAATTGAACCGCTGGCCCCGGTCGGGGGCGAACGGCCCGTGCACCCGGTACCCGTAGCGCGTTCCCGGCCCGACACCCGGCACGTAGCCGTGCCAGCAGGCGGCGGTGAACTCCGAAAGCGTGACCCGCTCTTCGGCGCCGTGCTCGTCGAACAGGCACAGCTCCACCCGCTCGGCGCTGTCGGTGAACAGGGAGAAGTTGGTCCCGGCGCCGTCGAACGCGGCTCCCAGGGGGAAGGGGGAGCCGGGCCAGACCTCGCGTGACATGAGGGGCAACGTACCCCTCCTCTGCCGCGGTCTTTGCAGGGCCTCGGATGTCGGCACCTCGCTCTACGCTCGGGAGATGAGCGACGGCGGTCCCGAAGCCCTGATCGGGCTCCTCGCCGAGGAGAGCCGGCTGAAAGTGGTGGCGGCCGTCGTCCTCGGCGCCCGGAGCGAGCCGGAGATCGTCGCCGCCACCGGCCTGGCCGCCCGCACCGTCCGCCGGGCCCTGGACCGGCTGACGAGGGGCGGCATCGTGGAGGTCGCCCCGGGCGGGGGCATGCGGGTGGCCACCCAGCGGTTCAAGGACGCGGCCCGGAAGGCCGCCGACGCCCGCCCGCAGCGCCGGCCGGAGGACCTCGGCGCCACCGCCGACCAGGCGCAGGTGCTGCGCAACTACCTGGTGGACGGCCGCCTGACCCACATCCCGGCCGTCCGCTCGAAGCGGCTGGTCGTCCTGGACTTCCTGGCCGGGCAGTTCGAGCCTGGCCGGGTGTACCAGGAACAGGAGGTCAACTACCTCCTGGGCCGCTTCCACCCGGACTACGCCGCCCTGCGGCGCGCTCTGGTCGAGGAGGAGCTGGTCGAGCGCCGGGACGGCTTCTACTGGCGCACGGGGGGTACGTTCGACGTCGACTGATGCCGACGTCGACTGAGGAGCTACAGCGATGCCGGAACGGGTGGTGCTGGGTCGCAAGGGGGCGACGTCGATGGTGAAGGTGCGCGGGTCCGAGGCGGCCCCCCAGGCGCGGTGTGGGAGGGCGACAAGCTGGTGACCTACGACATCGACGGGTTCCGCCAGCTGGTCGTCTACTACTCGGACGACACCTACCAGGAGGACAACGACTGACACCTGGACGACTGCGCTGGAGGAACGCCGCCCGGATTCTGTAGCCTTGCCCTTTCTCCTGCGGGGAGCAGGTACCAGTTGGCCACAGAATTCCGACGGATCCCAGGCGTTGCCGACCCGCGCCGGCGACGGTCCGGTCCGGCGCGCCATCGGGATGCCTGGGGCTTCGGCACCGCCGCCCCCGCCCGCAGTCCCTTCCCCACCCGCCGCCGGCGCTTCGCCGGTGCCCGCCGGGAGCGACGGACGTCGTGGACCACCGTCGCCCTCACCCTGGGCTACGTGGCCGCCGGCCTGTACGGCGTGAACGCCCTCCGCACCTTCGTCCGGGTCGACGTGGCCGTCGCGGGGATCAAGCCGCACGCGGTGCTGACGTCGGCCGCCGCCGCCCAGGCCACGGTCAGCTTCACGATCGACCCCGGCAACGTCGTCGACCGGACCGTCCTCACCCTCGACGGCAAGCCTGTGGCCCGTGCCGACCGGCAGGTGCAGGGCAGCACCATCAGCTTCCGCCCCGGCACCCTGGTCGAGGGCAGGCACGACATCGTGGTGTCGGTGCCCCGCCCGGGCATGGGACCGTCCCGCGTCCACCGGCAGTTCGTGATCGACGACACGCCCCCCACCATCGACGTGCCCGCCCTGCTCCCCGCGGCGTCGATCTCCCAGCCGATGACCATCACCGGCAAGGTCGAGTCGTCGGCCACCCTCACCCTCGACGGCGCCCCCCTGAGCCACAAGAACGGCACCTTCAGCCTGCACTACGACCGCCCGCCGGCTGCCCCGCTCCACCTGGTGGCCACCGATACGGCTGGCAACGAGACGACCGCCGAGGTCATCGCCCCCGTCCTCTACCCGGGCGGCCAGGGCATCCACGTCACCGCGGCGGCGTGGGGCTACGAGCCGCTGCGCAAGGGCGTGCTCGACCTGATCGACAGCAAGGTGGTGTCGTCGGTCGAGCTCGACCTGAAGGACGAGGGTGGGATCGTCGGCTACGACTCGAAAGTGCCGCTGGCCAACCAGATCGGAGCGGTGCGGCCGGAATACAACCTCAAGGACACCGTCGCCGACCTGAAGCGCCGGGGCGTGCGGGTCATCGGCCGCATCGTCGCCTTCCGTGACGCCCCCCTCGCCCAGTGGGCGTGGGCCAACGGCAGGCACGACTGGGTGGTCCAGACAGCGGCCGGCGGCATGCTCGACACCTACGGGGGCTTCACCAACCCGGCCAACGCCGAGGTCCACACGTACAACCTCGACATCGCCCTCGAGGCGGCCGGCGCCGGCGTGGACGACATCCTGTGGGACTACGTCCGTCGCCCCGAGGGCGACCCGGCCACCATGCTCATCCCCGGCCTGCCGGGATCGACGTCGAACGCCATCGTCGACTTCCTGGCCGGCACCCACGCCGCCCTGCGGGCCCGAGGCGTGTTCCAGGGGGCGGCGGTGTTCGGCATCGCCGCCGACAACCCCGAGGTCGTCGGCCAGGACATCCCCCGCATGGCCCGCAACGTCGACTACCTGGCGCCCATGCTCTACCCGTCGCACTGGACGAATGGGGAGTACAACGTCAAGAACCCCAACAAGCAGCCGGCCGACATCATCAAGGCCTCCCTCGCCGACTTCCAGGGCAAGATCGACGGGACGGGCAAGGCCCTCATGCCGTGGCTGCAGGACTTCAGCCTCGGCGTCCCCTACGGCCCCACCGAGGTCCGGGCCCAGATCGACGCCGCCGCGTCGCTGGGGGTCGGCGACTGGCTCCTCTGGAACGCGGAGGTCACCTACACCAAGGGCGCACTAAGCCCCTCCTTGGTCAAGCTGCACTGACCCCGAGCGGCGTATGGGCCGCGGGCACGACCTCGCCGGGCGGCGGTGGACCGGGCGGGGAACCATCGCCGAACGGCCGGCCGCCCAGCTCCTCCCGGCCATGGGGTGCGAGCCATCCCCGCAGGTCGGGGCCGGCGGGAACGATGCCGGTGGGGTTGATGTCGGCGTGGACCTGGTAGTAGTGGCGCTTGATGTGATCGAAGTCGACCGTGTCGCCGAAGCCCGGCGTCTGGAACAGGTCGCGGGCGTAGGCCCACAGCACCGGTAGCTCGGACAGCTTCTGGCGGTTGCACTTGAAGTGGCCGTGGTACACGGCGTCGAAACGGACCAGGGTGGTGAACAGCCGGATGTCCGCCTCGGTGATGGTGTCGCCGACCAGGTAGCGCTGCGGGGCCAGGCGCTCCGACAGCAGGTCGAGGCGGTCGAACAGGCGGTGGTACGCCCGATGGTAGGCGGCCTGGCTGCCGGCGAAGCCGCAGCGGTAGACCCCGTTGTTCACGTCCCGGAAGACGGCGGCGTTGACCTCGTCGATCTCCTGCCGCAGGCCCTCCGGGTACAGCTCCGGCGCCCCCCGCCGGTGGTGGGGCCGCCACTCGGTGGACAGGTCGAGGGTCATCGTGGCGTAGTCGTTGGTGATGACCCGGCCGGTCGGGATGTCGACGATCGCGGGGACGGTGATACCGCGCTCGTAGTCCGGGAAGCGGGCCAGGAACGCCTCCTGCAGCCGCTCGATGCCGAGCACGGGATCACGGCCGCCCGGGTCCAGGTCGAACGTCCAACTGCGCCGGTCGTGGGTCGGCCGGCGATGCCCATGGAGAGCACGGGCTCGAGGCCGAGGAGGCGGCGGACGATGACGGCCCGGTGGGCCCACGGGCACGCCCGGCTGACCACCAGCCGGTACCGGCCCGGCTCGACGGGGTAGCCGTCACGGTCGTCGGCGGTGATGCGGGTGGTGATGTAGTTCCATGTCCCGGGTGAACTCGGTCCCCGGCATCACGTAGGAACCCTGGCTGGCGGCGTCGCCCATGGCCGCATCCTGCACCACCCCGGTGGCGGGCGTCACCCGGTGGTCCGGCGGGTAGGGATATGTGTGACGCATACACATAAAGGAGCGGCCATGACCACGCACGCGACCATCACGGTGGAGATCCGGTCCTGGGACGAGGCGCCGTACTTCGAGGACGAGGATGGCAGTGGTGCCAAGCTGACCCGCGCCACCGTCGCCCAGGGCTTCGCCGGTGACCTGGAGGGCGAGGGGACCATGGAGTTCCTGATGGCCTACCGGCCGGACGGCTCGGCCGGCTTCATCGGCCAGCAGCGCATCGAGGGCGCCCTCGCCGGTCGGCCCGGAGCGTTCATCATCCATGCCACCGGCGCCTACGAGGGCAGCGAGGCCCGCTCCACCTTCACCGTGGTCGACGGATCGGGCACCGGCGGGCTGGCCGGGCTGCGTGGCGGGGGCACCGCGGTGGCGGGCCAGGACATGTCGGTGGCCATGGCCTTCGACTACGACCTGGGCTGAAGGGCGGTCATGGAGCCTGCTGCGGACATCGGTGCCGTGAAGGTACGTACGGCCAACGTGCTGGGCGCTGTCGCCCTGCTGGTCGGCGACCGGATGGCCGGCGCCGTGGCGGGCGCCGCCGGCCACTCCATCACCGCCGCCACCGCGCTCTCCGCCCTGCACCACTTCCTCGACCGCCCCTCGATCGACCAGCTCCACCGGGTCCTGGGCCTGAGCTCGTCGGGGACGGTCCGCCTCGTCGACCGGCTGGCAGCCGACGGCCTGGTGATGCGGAGCCCGGGCGCCGACGCCCGCTCGACCGTGGTCTCCCTCACCGACGCCGGCCGGGCGGCGGCGGCGCGGGTGGCCGAGGCCCGGACCGACGTCCTCTCGGACATGCTCGACCTCGTCACGCCTGACGACCGGGCTGCGCTGGAGCGCGTCGCGTCGCGTATGCTGGCCGCGGTGATGCTGGGCCCCGGGCCGCCGCCGTGGGTGTGCCGGCTCTGCGACACCGTCGCCTGTGGACACGGCGACGGTGGCTGCCCGATCTCGATGGCGGTGGCCGACGCCCGGCGGTCAGGAACCGGTGAGGGAGCGTAGGGCCCCGGAGGCCTCGAGGCGGACCCGGAAGTCGGCGTCGCCCGCGCAAGCGGCGATCGCCTCACGGCTCGGCCCCGGACCCAGCTCGACCAGGCCACGCAGCGCCTTCCATCGCACCCACGCGTCGGTGTCGGCCAGCGCAGATTCGAGGAGGGGTCGCAGCTCCTCCCGTCCCGCGTCGACCAGGGCGTCCACCGCCGCCCGGCGAACCGCGCCCGCCGGGTCGACGACCAGTCGGGACCACTCGGCGGAGGCGATGCCCGGGTCGGCCTCCCGCAGGAGGTTGGCGGCCACCTGGCGGCGGTAGCGGTCGGCATCGCCCGCCGCGGCCACCAGGGCGGCGAGGTCGTCGGGCTCGGCCGGCCGGAGTGACCCCAGCTCGCGCCAGGCCTGTTCCAAGCGATTCGACCGATGGCCCCCGGCCAAGGGCGTGGCGACGGCAACGGCACCTGCCCCCGCCGGGCCGCCGGCGGCCACGGTGCGCCCGGCGGCCCGCTCGTCGCCCGCTTCGCTGAACTCCTCGGTCACCACCGCCAACACCGGGCGGAGCAGCCGCTCCCAGTCGGCCGGGCGCCGGAGCATCACGGCCACGAAGTCGGGCCCGACCAGCACACCGGTGACCTCGTCGAACTCGCGGAACACCCGGGCCACCCTGGGATCGACGGCATCCTCGGCCGAGGCGAACCAGTGGCTGGCGCCCTCGGTGAGGGGCCGGCCGACGGCGAAGCGGATCGTCCGGGGGCTGGGTGTCGCCTCCGGCACGACCGGGCCGTCGAAGTCGGCGGCCAGCGGGTCGGCCGCCGGCGACGGCGCGCCACCGTCGGGCGGATCGATGTCGCCGCCGGCGCGGACCTCCACGCCGAAGCCCCGGGCGTCCCATCCGAAGAGCAGGGTGAGATCGGCGTCGAGGGGACGCTCCCACGAGCCCCCTCCGGGTCCGACGGCGGCGGCGAGGGCGGCGTCGTCGTCGGATCCCCAGGGTCCGACGGAGAAGAACCGCTTCAGGAGCGTCTTGGTCGGGCCCAGGGCCTCGAAGGGGAGCGCGGTGAAGGCGTCGGTGAGGTGGCCGAAGGCGGCGGCGGCCAGGCCGCGCTCGACCGCCAGGCGACGGGCGTGGTCCGGGTCCACGGGTCCCGACCGTACCCGCGAGCACCCTGTCCGGGCGGACGGTGACATTGCCGCCCTGTCCGGGCGGACGGTGACATTGCCGCCCTGTCCGGGCGGACGGTGACATTGCCGCCCTGTCCGGGCGGACGGTGACATGGG
>JALYYN010000406.1 GCA_030946525.1 Actinomycetota bacterium
CCGGGGTTGACCGTGACCGGACCGACCACCCGGGCGTTGGTGATCACCACGCTCTCACCGGCATTGACGGTGAGCGGTCCCGTGAAGTCGCCGGTGACGGTACGGGTGACGATCGAGATGTTGACGACGACACCCTGAAAGACGGTGGTGCTGTTCACCACCTCGCTGTTCGAGCCCACTGCGATGCAGGTCACGGCGGTGGGGCAGGCGATCCCGAGGAGCTGGTTGGTGCCCGGAACCAGCACCGGGTCGGCCGGGGTACCGCTGAGCACGGGCACCACTGCACCGATCCCTGTGTCACCTCCCGGGGCGTTACCCACCGCCTCGCAGAGGGTGTCGGTCGGACAGGCGATGCCCGCCAGGCCGCTGATGGTGGCGGAGGCGGCCTGCGGCGTTCCCGGCACCCCGTCGACGAACGGCACCACGCCGGGCTGGCCGCTGGTGAGGACGCCGGTGGCCTCGCAGACCGAGACCCGACAAGCGATGGCGGTGAGGTTCGTGGTCCCGGGCACGGCTTGGGCGGCGCCGCCAGTGCCATTGGTGATCAACACCTCCACCCCGGTGGCAGGTTGGGGGAACACCCTGGTGCTGCCCACTGCGACACAGGCAGTGGCGCTGTAACAGGAGACGGCCGTGAGGCCGGACCGGATGCTCGCGATCAACTGGGGGGTGCCGGCGACGCCGTTGGTGATGGGCACCACGAGGCCTTGGCGCGAGAGGAGGCCCACGGCCACGCAGGAGGTGGCGTTGTAGCAGGCCACGCCGCTGAGCGTCCCCCCGCTGGCGGGAACGGTCTGGACCGTCCCGACGACACCGTTGACGATGGGAACCACCACGGGACTCTGAGAAGTACCGGAGCCCACGGCGACGCAGGTAGTGGGGCCGGAGCACGCGACACCGGTTAGACCGGACGTCCCAGTAACCAGCTGGGGCGCCCCAGGGACGCCGTTGGAGATGGGGACCACGGCGCCCGTGTTCCCGGTGGGGCCAGTTCCGCTGCCCACGGCGATGCAGGTGGTGGCGGTGGGACAGGCCACGGAAGCCAGCGCCAATGTCCCGGGGACCGGCTGGACGTTGAACGTGTCTGCCGACGCCGGGGCGACGGTGGCCGCCAGGGCGAGGGGCACCAGCGCGGCGCCGAGCAGGGCGATGGCAGCCAGAGCGCTTCGCAGCCTCGACGTCCGTCCTCCGCCCCGTCCCCCAGGCCAGGGTGCGTCCCGTCCCGTGCTCAATGCGGACTGGGACACAGACCACCTCGCCTGGTCTCCACTCGTCAGGATTCTCATTTTGTCCGACCCCCGCTCTTACCAGGCCGGCCATCCGCCCGCCGGTGAGGACGTTACCCTGCGCCTTCATCGATCAACAGCGAGGCCGAGACCGGCTAAATGCGCTCGTCATCTACTGACGACAGCAGGTCCCTATCGGTAGAATTCAGGGGAATGGCGATACGGCGGCTCTTTTGCACCACCGGTCTCCACCCAACGCGCCGGGCGTCTGACTGCAGCGGTCAGGATCGTTCGACGACCATCAACTGACCGAGCAATGAGAGGGTCGCATTCATCATGCTCCACATGACCGTGATGCGACACCTGAGGGCGTTGGGCTGACTGTGATACTCGCCATGAGCTTGGGGGGGTCCAGGCCCTTCCAGAGGTAAGGCCGACGCCGTAGTGGGGCCAACTCGCGAGAAGGTGTGTTCTCGCGAGTTGGTCCGCCACCGGAGAGCATCCCGGCCCTGCCGGCCAGCGCCACGAGTACCCGCCGTTAGGCCGCCGCTAGGCCAGGACGCGCTTGCGGAAGCCGACGATCCCCTGCCAGAGCAGGAGCACGCAGATGGCGAGGAGCACCGGATAGATGATGTAGAGGTGCATGTGGCTCGATGTCGTCAGCGCGGCACGGAAGCCCTCGGTCACATACAGCAACGGATTGATCAGTACCAGGGTCTGCAGCCACGGGAACCCGAAGGCCTTGACGTGCTGCAGGGCCGTCCAGGTGTAGTAGGTGCCGCCGAGGAAAGTCATCGGCAGGACGATGAAGCCGAACATGGCCCCGATGTTGCGGGGCTCTACCCGGGTGCCGAGGACCAGACCCAGGCTGGCGCACATCACGCAGGCCAGCGGCAGCAGGGTGAAGAGGACACCCCAGTGGATGGCCAGATGGGCGTGGACGCCCTTGGCGTGGATCACCGCGGCGATGGGGAAGACGATGGCGGCGGCGATCAGGCCCTGCACCGCTCCCGCCATGACCTTGCCTGCGGCCACCATCCACACCGGCATCGGGGCCAGGACGCGGTCCTCGATCTCCTTGGTGTAGCCGAACTCGGTGGCCATGGGCAGCGCCACCGACATGATCCCCTGGAACATGATGGAGATGCCCACCACGCCGGCGATGAGCACGCTGGCGAACTGCGACTCCCCCGCCGTCCCCCCACCGCTGCCGATGCCCTGGCCGATCTGGGGGAACACGTAGAGGAACACGAACACGAGGAGGAACGGCTGGATCACGGTCCGGCCGATGAACTCCCCCAGGTTCTTGCGTAGGACGGTGAGATCCCGCTGCAGGAGCGCGACGAAGGCTTCCCGGCTGGCCTCGACGGCCGAGCGGCCCCGCCGAGCGCCGGCATAGGTGGGAGCCGACCCGACAGGGCTCTGCGCGCCCGCTGCCGGCGCTGCGGTGGTGTCGGTCGTGGCCATCAGTCCCTCAGTTCCTTTCCGGTCAGCTTGATGAACACCGTCTCCAGGGTGGGCTCCGCCACCGACAGATCCTGCACCACGAAGCCGTTGCGCTCCGCCGAGGTGACGATGGGGGGCAGGATGCTGGAGGCGCCCTTCACGTGGACGACGATGCTCCCGTCGACGTTGGTGGCCGAGATCACGCCGTCGATCTCCTGCAGCACCGAGGCCAGGGCGGCCAGGTCGCCGTCGGCGTGCACGGTGACGATGGTGTCGGCGCCGACCGACGCCTTGAGGCCGGCCGGGGTGTCGAGGGCCAGGATCTTCCCGTGGTCCATGATGGCCAGCCGCTCGCACAGCTGGTCGGCCTCCTCCATGTAGTGGGTGGTCAGCAGGATGGTCTGGCCGGCCCGGTGCAGCTCGCCGAGGATCTCCCACAGGGCGATGCGGCTCTGGGGGTCGAGCCCGGCGGTGGGCTCGTCCAGGAACAGGATGTCGGGGCGGTGCAGGATCGACCGGGCCACCATGAGCCGCTGGGCCATGCCGCCCGACAGGGCGAAGACCGACGCCTTGGCCCAGTTGGCCAGGTGGAACTGGTCGAGGAGCTGGTCGGCGGCGGCCCGGGCGTCCTTGCCCGGCATGCCGAACAACCGACCGTGGTAGTAGAGGTTCTCCCACACCGTCAGGGCCCGGTCCAGGGTGTTCTGCTGGGTGACCACGCCGATGACCTGCTTGGCCAGGGCGGGATGGGCCACCACGTCGACCCCACCCACGATGGCCCGGCCCGCCGTGGGGATCACCCGGGTGGTGAGCATGCCCGCGGTCGTGGTCTTGCCGGCCCCGTTGGGACCGAGCAGGCCGAAGATCTCCCCTCGCCGCACCGACAGGTTCAAGCTGTCCACGGCGGTGAAGTCGGCGCCCGGATAGACCTTGGTCAGATCGATGGTGCGGATGACCTCGTCGTCGTCGACGGTCACCTGGTCCGCCGCCTGGCTATCGAGCGTGGTCGACATCGTCCTCCTTCCCGCGCGTCATTCCTAGACGTTAGGACGCCCGCGGCGTGATCATGGGATCAAGCAGGATCGGCCCCTCGAACCTGGGGCCAGCGCCGGCGGCCGCCTCCTGGGCGCGGGCGTTCCCGCGCACCTTCACCACACCGAAGGCGCCCGCCACCAGTGCGGCCGCCGCCCCCAGGCCGACGCTGTAGCGGGCGCCGTAGCGCTGGGAGATGAACCCGACGATCGGTCCGCCGATCGGGGTGCTGCCGAGGAAGACCATGCCCTGCAAGGCCAGAACCCGGCCCCGCATGGAGGGCGTCGCCGTCATCTGCACGATGGCCGTGCAGGCGGTCATGAACCAGATGCTGGACAGGCCCATGAACAGGCCGACGATGTAGGCGACGGGCTGGTTGGGGGCGACGGCCAGGGCGGCCATGGCCAGGCCGAAGGCGAGGGCGCCCAGACTCACCGTGTAGATGCCGATCGTCTTGCGCCGGGCCGTGGCCAACGCCCCGATCAGCGAACCGACGCTCACCACCGACATGAGCAGGGTGAAGGTGACGTCGCTCCCGTGCAGATCCCGGGTGGTGAACAGCGGCAGCACGGTCTGGAAGTTGAAGGCCAGGGTGCCGATCAGCGCCATCATCACCAGCGGGATCCAGAGCTCCGGCACGCTGCGGGCGTACCGCAGCCCGGCGCGCACCTGGCCCCTGGCCCTGGCCATGATCGGGGGCCGCCGCAGCTGGCTGGGGTCCATCAGGTACAGCCCGGCCAGGACCGCGAGGTAGGAGACCCCGTCGAGCAGGAAGCACCAGCCGAAGCCGACGGTCGTGACCAGCAGGCCGGCCAGCGCGGGGCCGACCACGCGGGACCCGGTCATCAGCGCGCTGTTCAGGCTCACCGCGTTGCCGATGTCCTCCTCGGGGACCATCTCCACCACGAAGGAACGCCGGGTCGGGTTGTCGAAGGCGATGGTGAAGCCGCCCAGGAGGGCGACGCCGTAGATGGCCAGCACCGGGGGGTGGCCGCTGAAGGCCAGCGCGGCCAGGCAGAACGACTGCACCATGGCCAGGGACTGGACGACCAGCAGGAGCCTGCGCTTGTCGGAGCGGTCGGCCACCAGGCCGGCGAAGGCGCCCAGGAACAGCAAGGGTGCGAACTGGGCCACAGCCAGGAGCCCGAGGGCCACGCCGCTGTCGGTCAGCTTGAGGACGAGAAGGGTCTGGGCGACCAGGGTCAGCCAGTTGCCCACCTGGGAGATGAGCTGGCCGCCGAAGAACAGCCGGAAGTTGCGGACGTGCATGGACCGGAACGTGTCGCTCGTGGCGCGACGGAGCCGAGTCACTCGGGGAAGCCTTCGGCAGGGAAGGGATCCTCGGTGAGGAGGTCGAGCACATCGAGGGCGGCGGCCAGGCGGCACTGCTGGTCGGGCTCGAGCCTCCCGATCCGGCCGGCGAGCCAGGCGGTCTTGCGGCGTCGGGACTCGGCCACCAGCTCGGCGCCCCGCTCGGACGTCGTCACCCAGGTGATCCGGCCGTCGGCGGGGTCGCTGCTGCGCCGGACGAACCCGTCCGCCTCCAGCTTGTGCACCACCTTGGTGACCGACGGTGGCGCCACCCGCTCGTGCTCGGCCAGCGAGCCGAGGGTCAGGGGCCCGTGGTGCTCGATGACCGCCAGGGCGGAGAGCTGGCTGGGGGTCAGGCCGGCATCGGCCTCCTGGCGCAGCCGCCGGGCCAGGCGGGTGGCGCTGAGGCGCAGGCGCCCGGCCGCCTCGGACGGGTCGGCGAGCGGCTCGGCGGTGACGGGCGAGACGGAGGGCATTGATATAGTTTACCAGGCTAATTAGCCAAGGAAACCAGTTCCCGCCGGCGCGTCCCGGGCAGGCAGGGAACGCGGACCGGCTGCAGCGGGATGCGCTGCCCCGTCACGTGGACGGAAGGGCGCACCTCGCTGCAGCCGGTCCGAGAATGCAGCCGGCGGTACGGATCAGCCCAGGGTGGGCGTACCGTCCTCGGCCCGGCGACGCAGACGGAGCAGACCGAGGGCGAGGAGCAGGAAGCTCCCGCCCGCCACCAGCGGCCAGGCGTTGCCGCCGGTCGCCGCCAGCTGGCCGCCGGCCGCACCGGAACCGACGCTGGGCCCGTTCAGGGTGAACGTCCCGGTGATGGCGCTCCCGGTGAGGCGGGCGATGCCGCTGATGTTGGCGGTGCCGTTGGCGTTGGCGGTGCCGTTAATGATGTCCTCACCGGTGGTGCCGCCCCGGCAGTTCCCCAGCAGGGCGTTCACGGTGACGGTGTCCCGGAGGACGCCCGCCCCCGAGCTCGACGGCACTCGGGCATTGATGGTCAGCACGATGGGTGGGCCACCGATCGTGTAATTGGGGATGCCGCCGGGGGGGAAGGTGATCCTGTTCCCGCTGACGACCCCGCCGTGGTCGGCGGCCAGGAGCTGGATGGTGGGGTTGCCGCTCACCCTGTCGACCACGTCGATGGCGGTGATGTTGGTGAGGTCGCAGTTGAACAGGGCCGCGTACTGCGCGGAGTTGCTCGGGATGCTGATCTGGAAGGCGAAGTCGCTCCCGACGGTGACCGGGTTCGGCGTGGCGACCTTGGTCACCGGAATGTCGCACCGGATGCCGCCGGCGGGCACCGACACGGCGCCCTCCATGTGACCGAGGGCCAGGTCGAGGACGCCGAGCCCGGGGGTGTTCAACAGGGCGAGGCGGACGGTGTCGACCGCGCCGGAGGCCGACGTGCCGTCGGCGGCCAGCGCCGGCTTGGTGTTCAGGGCGCCGTTCAGGGCCCGCGGCGGCGTGCCCAGACCGACGGTGGCGATGCCGGGGATAGTGAGGCCGACGCCGTTCTGGCCGAGGAGGCTCTCCAGGGTGATGGGGCCGAGCAGGGTGGTCGGGATCCCGAGGACCGTCGAGGTCAGGGTGAGCACCGGGTTGCCGACAAAGGACACAGACGAGCCGCCGGGCTTGCCGGTGGCCACGGTGCGGAGGCCGAACTCGCCGGCGATCTCGAGGGTCACCGCGGTGCCGAGGGTCTGGTTCGCCAGGAGGGAGATGGGAGCCACGGTCTGGCGGGTCTCGCTGGCCACACCGAAGGTGCCGTCACCGTTGGCGACCAGGTAGGTCACCGTCCGGGACTGGGAGGCTCCTCGCGGCGTGCCGAAGGCGCTGATGGTGGTGCCCACGGCCGGAGCGGCGAAGCTGCCGTTGGCCGCCGACCCGCTGCCCGTGTTCAGCAGCTGCAGGTTGGAGGCGTAGCCCAGCCCGTAGGTCAGCGGCCTGCCGATCGGGCAGTAGGTCGGGTCGTAGGTGGCGGCCGCCTGGCCCCGGAGGAGGCTGGCGTAGACGAGCGGGTTGACCGGGAGGGTGATGTCGTTGGTGAGGGGCCCGGTCGGCGGCGGCGCCGAGGCCGTGGTGAGGCCCGACAGCAGAGCCTGGTTGAGCGTGGTCGGCTGGGGGTTGGCGTTGACCAGGCCGAGCTCGAGGCCGGTGCCCCGCCCGAGGGCGTTCTTCCCGGGGGAGGGAGGGGCCACGTTGATCCCGAACTCGTTGGTCACCGGGCTGTTCAGGCCGCCCGAGGCCACTGCGCCTCCGGAGAAGGCGGCCTCGGCGTTGGCGATCGAGGTGTTCCCCACCTGGAGGGCCTTGGTGATCACCGCGGCGCCCGAGCCGTAGGCCGAGATGGGCTGCCCGCTGACTGGGGCGGCGCTCACGGGGGTGGACGAGAAGGCCAGCATGCCTCCCATGACTGCCATCGCCGACAACAGCGCTGCTGCTCGGGTCCTCAAACCCTGCTCCTTTTGCTCATGCCCTCCGCCGGAGCGCCTACCGCCCACATCAGATGCTTCCTTAATGCGACAACGACGAAAGGACCAGCCCCAGCTTCCTCCCAGGAGGGGGTCGAGGCAAGAATCCCGTCGTCGGACGACCTCACGCTACAAACTTTCCGCACGCGAGTCGACTACTCCACCGTCTCCTGTCGGATTCCGGCTTCGGGTCGCAATACTCTCGCAGCGTAGTCGACGCGCCACCATGCGCTCACAGAAGCGCCGTACCCGACCAGGACGACCCTGAACCTCCCCCGCTTCCCTATTTCCTTCCCGGACGGCCAGGTGGCCCTCGCCGTCCGCCCGGCCGCCGGCGCCGACCTGGGCCAGGCGCTCCGGGCCATGGGCCTCACGACCGGCGTCCCGACCATCGTGCTCGTCGGTGGAGGGGCCACCCGGGCCCAGCTCGACCGGCTGGGGCCTCTCCTGGAGAAGGTGGTCATCCCGGTGACACTGGAAACGGGCGGTGCCGTGGTCGACGAAGGCGATGCCGGCGGGGTCGGGGCCCGGCTCGGTGAGGCGAGTCGGGCCAAGCAGGCCCAGTTCCCCCTGGTGGGGGTGGCGGCGGAGCACCAGGCCGGCAGCGGCGACGGGCTCGACTCCAACCACACCCATTTCGTCGTGGTGCCGGCCGACCGGCCGGGGTGGGCGGCGAGGTGGACGTCCTCGGTCGCCTCGGCGCTGGCCGGCGGCCACGGATCGGTCGCCCTCCTCACCGGGGGCGGGGACGCGGCATGGCGGTCGGTGGCTGCGCAGGTGGCCGACGGCCGCCGGGTGCTGGCGGTGGCCCGCACCGGCGGGGCGGCGGACCACCTCGCCGCGGCGGCCAGGGGCAACTCGGCCGACAGCCGGGCCGGGCCGCTGGTGGCCTCGGGACAGGTGCTCGTAGCCGACCCGTCGAGGGGCGCCGCCCATCTCGCCGAGGTGCTGCGCCAGGCGCTGGACCCTCCGCCGGCCGGCGGTCGCCCGGCTGCGCTCGGGCCCGGCCCCGGGCTCCGGTAAGCGCCCACCGCCGACGTCGGGGGGCGGTGCTGTAGTGGTGCGGTGATCCGCATCTCCCTCGCCGGCCGCCTGGCCGTCGAAGTGGACGGGGTCGTCGTCGACGACGGGGGCCTCGGCCGCCTCGGCCGGCTGGCCCTCGCCTACCTGGTCTCGGAGCGCCGCCGCCCGGTGACGAGGGACGAGCTGGCCGAGGTGCTCTGGGGTGAGGAGCTGCCTCGGTCGTGGGAGACCTCGTTGCGGGGACTGGCGTTCCGGCTCAGAGGGCTGCTGGCGGCCGCCGGGCTCGAGCCGACGGAGGCCCTCACCAGTGCCTTCGGCTGCTGGCAACTGGATCTGCCGCCCGACGCCGTCGTCGACGTGGAGGAGGGCGCCCGCGAGCTGGCGGCCGCCGAGGCGCTGCTGGCGGGCGGGCGGGGAGCCGATGCGCAGGTGCCGGCGGCCGCTGCGGCGGCGGTCGCGGCCCGGGGCTTTCTCCCCGAGGCGACAGGACCGTGGGTCGAACGTCGTCAGGGCGAGCTGCGGGAGCTGCACCTCGAGGCCCTCGGCGCCCAGGCCGACGCCGCCGCCGCGTGCGGCGACTGGGCCGGCGCCCAACGGGCGGCCGAGGACGCAGTGGCCGTCGAGCCCTTCCGTGAGTCCGCCCACCTCCGCCTCATGCAGGCCCACGCCGGCGCCGGGAACCGCGGCGAGGCCCTGCGGGCCTACGCGCGGTGCCGGCAGATCCTGGCCGACGAGCTGGGCGTGAGCCCGTCGGCGTCGACCGAGGCCGCCTACGTCGCCCTGCTCGGCGAGGAGCCCGTGCCCGGAGCGGGCGGCGTGGAGGCCCCGCCCGCAGCCCCGGCCACCACCCTGCCCCTGCAGCTCACCCGGCTGGTGGGTCGGGACGAGGAGCTGGCCGCGGTGGCGAAGGCGGTGACCGACGCCCGGCTGCTGACCCTGACCGGCACAGGCGGTGTCGGCAAGACCCGCCTCGCCCTGGCGGTGGCGGCCGATCTGGCCCCCGGCTTCGCCGACGGCACCTTCCTCGTGGAGCTGGCCCCCCTCGCCGACCCCGAGCTCCTGCCCCAACAGGTCCTCGGTGCGGTCGGGCTCCGGGAGGAAGCGGGGCAGGCGCCGCTCGACACCCTGGCCGCCCACCTGCGGTCCCGTCACGTCCTGCTGGTCCTCGACAACTGCGAGCACCTGGTCGCCGTGTCGGCCGCCCTGGCCGAACGGCTGCTACGCGCCTGCGCCCGCCTGACCATCCTCGCCACCAGCCGCGAGCCGCTGGGCGTGCCCGGAGAAGCGACGTGGCGGGTGCCGTCGCTCTCGCCGGCCGGGGCCCGCGCCCTGTTCGCCGAGCGGGCCCGCTCGGTCCGATCGGACTTCGAGATGACCGCCGCCAACGACGCCGCCCTCACCCAGCTCTGCCAGCGCCTCGACAACATCCCTCTCGCCATCGAGCTCGCGGCGGCACGCATCAACGCCCTCTCGGTCGTGGAGATCGCCGACCGCCTCGACGACCGCTTCCGGCTGCTCTCCGGGGGAGCCCGCACCGCGGTCCCCCGTCAGCAGACCCTGCGGGCCATGGTCGACTGGACGTACGACGCCCTCTCCGTCGATGAGCGGCGCCTGTTCGACCACCTCGCCGTCTTCGGATCCGGCTTCACCCTGGAGGCCGCCGGGCAGGTGGCGATCGGGCCGCCCGGGACGGCCGGCATCGACCAGCCGCCCGAGATCGACCAGCCGTCCGACATCGACCAGCCGCCCGAGATCGACATAGTCGGCCTCCTCGCCGGCCTGGTGAACAAGTCGCTGGTCCTGGCCGAGCCACCGGGCCCGGACGGTCGCACCCGCTACCGCCTCCTCGAGACGATGCGGCACTATGCGCGGGAGCGGCTGGCCGAGTCCGGCGACGCCGCCGCCGTCCGGTCCCGGCACCTGATCCGGGCCGTCACCTTGGCGCGCGACGCCGAGGCTGCGCTCGACGGCCCCGATCAGGCCGCCGTCCTCGACCGGCTCGAGGCGGAGCACGACGACCTGCGGGTCGCCCTGGCCTGGGGAACCTCCGGGGGCGACCCCGAGCCCGCCCTGCGCCTGGCCATCTCCCTCACGCGCTTCTGGGAGGTCCGGGGCCACCTCATCGAAGGTCGGGGCTGGCTCGAGGCCGCCCTCACCGCCGGCGGAGGCAGCGGCCTGCCGGCGCTGCGCGCCCTCGCCCTGAACGGCGCCGCCGTGCTCGCCCAGCACCAGGGCGACTACGCCGCCGCCCACGGCCTGTACGAGCACAGCCTCGCCCTGCGCCGGCGGCTCGACGACCGGCTGGGCACCGCCGCCGCGCTCGTCGGGCTGGCCAACCTCTCCGCCCTCCAGGGCGAGCTCAGCGACGCCCGCGCCCGGTTCGAGGAAGCGCTGGAGATCGGGCGCAGCCTGGAGGAGCCCCACGTCGTCGCCGCCGCCCTCACCAACCTGGGCTGGGTCTCCCACGCAGCCGGCGACCTCGGGGCGGCGCGGGCGCTGTACGAGGAGGCGCTGTCGGTCCGGCGCCATCTGGGTGACGGCTACGGCACGGCCATGGTGATGGCGAACCTCGGGGACCTGGCCCTGCAGCAGGGCGACCTCGACACCGCCGAGGACCTCCAGACCGAGGGCCTCGACCTGCGACGTCGCATCGGCGACCGCTCGGGAGTGGCCGACTCCCTCACCGCGCTCGGGCGGGTCGCCCTGGCCCGGGGTGACCGCGCCACCTCACGTCGCCTCCACGGCGAAGCACTGGCCGTGCGCCGGCGGGTCGGCGACCGCCCGGGGATGCCGGCGTCGCTGTCGGCCCTCGCCGAGCTGGCCCGCCTCGACGGCGACCCGGCCACCGCCGCCCGCCTGCTCGAGGAGAGCCTGGCCGTCGCCACCGACCTGGACGACCGCCACTGCGTGACCCTGTCGCTCCTGCACCTGGCCCGCCTGGCCCGCGATCAGGGCGACCCCGCCGCGGCCGACGCCCTCTACCGCCGGGCCCGGCCCGCGCCGCTCGGCTCGGCCGACGAGGACGGCGTGCCTCCCACGACGAGCACGGCGACCTGGATGGAGGGGCTCGGCGCCATCGCCGTCGCCGACGGCCACCACGAGAGGGCCGCCCGGCTGCTGGGGGCCGCCGACGCCCTCCGCCAGGCCATCGGCACCCCCCTTCCCGCCCACGAGGCCGCCGACCGCAACGATGCGGTGGCCGCCTGCAGCGCCGGCCTGGGCCAGCGTCGATTCCGCGCCGCCTTCGCCGAAGGGGCCGCCATGCCCATCGGCGACGCCGCCCGGCTCGCACTGGCCCGCTGACCTCCTTCGGGCGACCGTCTACCCCGTGAAAACGGGAGAGGCCCACAGGGCGAGCCCGGCGGCGAGGAGGGTGAGGGGCACGAGCACGACGCCCAGGCGGGTGACCCTCGCCGGCGACGGCCGCGCCCCCACCGACCGGGCGGCACGGAACCAGATGAGCGCCGACAGCGAGCCGGTGACGGCCAGGTTCGGCCCGACGTTCAGGCCGAGGAGCAGTGCGGCGGCATGGGCCGGAGGCCGGGCGGTCAGCAGTACGGCCGCCGGGAGGTTGTTGAGGAGGACGGCGGCGATGGCACCCACGACCGCGGTCTCGATCCCGCCCGCGGTGGCGACGAGACGGGAGGGCCCGTCCCAGGAACGGGCGAGCGCTCCCAGGGCGACGGCGACCGCGAACACGCCGGCGAGCACCGCCGGGTCCAACGCGTCCATGACCTCCGTGACGGACAGGGCGCGGCGGGCCAGCGACCGCGCCACCAGGGCCGCCGCCACCACGAGGACAGGCAGCGCGGGCGAGGGCAGGACCACGAGCAGCACCGCCACCGCCCCAATGCCGGCGGTGCTCCACGACGGCCGGAAGGGATCACCGGCGCCCGGTCGCGGTCCGGGACCGGCGTCGCCCCGTCGGAGGCGCCGTCGGTACATGACGACGGTGAATGCGGCGGTCACCACGACCGACGCCAGCCATGCCGGCAGCATCCGGGCCGCGAAGACCGCACCTGCCACGTGGGCGCGGCCGAGCACGAGGAGGTTGGTGAGGTTCGACCCGGGGAGGAGCAACGACGCCGCGTTGGACATGAACAGGGTGCCGAACAGGAACGGCTCCTCGTCCAGGCCCCGCTCCCGGGCGGCAAGGACCACGACCGGGGTCAGGAAGGCCACCGACGTGTCGAGGTTCAGCAGCGCGGTCACCGCGGCGACCACCGCGAGGCAGGCGAGCAGCAGCACCGCGGGCCGGGCCCGGACCTGCGCGGCCCGGGCGCCGAGCACGTCGAACACCCCGTCGGCATGGGCGACGACGCCGACCATCAGCAACCCGGCTACCAGCACGAACGGTGGCCAGGTCTGGGCCGCCGCTGCCCGGGTGCCCACCGGCGACAGCACGAGAGCGACGGCCAGCCCGGCGGCCCCCAGAGCGGGGATGGCAGAACGCAGACGCGGTCGCCCGCTCGCCGGATCGGGCATCCGTGCAGCTTGCTCCCGGCCGACGAGCGGTGCAGGGCACCCGCGCCGCCCGGCGCGGCTGCCATGCTGGGTCCGTGGCCGCCCGAGACGCCGTGGTGGTGGGCGCCGGGCACAACGGGTTGGTCGCCGCCTGCTACCTCGCCCGGGCCGGGCGCGACGTCCTTGTCCTGGAGGCGTCCGACCGCCCCGGCGGGGGCTCGCGTACCGAGGAGACGGTCCCCGGCCACCGGTTCGACATGCACTCGGTGGCCCACAACATCATCAACATGACGACGATCCCCAGCCAGCTCGACCTGGCCGGCGCCGGCCTCGTCTACCAGGAGATGAACCCATTCTCGGTGGCCCTCTTCGCCGACGGCCGGCGGGTGCGGTTCCATCGCTCGGTCGAGGCCACGATCGACTCGATCGCCGAGCACAGCCGGACCGAGGCGCGGGCCTACGCCGACTTCATGGCCAAGGCCGTCCCCGTGATCCGTACCGTCCTGCCCGCAGTGCAGGGCGAGATGCCCCTGCGCGACGTCCCCTTGCGGCTGGCCTCACTGGTCCGCGCTCTCCGGCGCGGCCCGGCGTCCACGGTGCGTGACGCGTTCGGCCCCTACGAGTCGCTGCTCCGGCGCCGGTTGCCCAGCGACTTCACCCGCGGTCCCGTCGCCGCCTTCGCCGCCCATGGCGGCGTGGGCCCCTCCGCGCCCGGGGGCGCCCTCTTCGCCTGGTGGCAGGCGGCGTACCACCTGTTCGGCCAGTGGCACGCGAAGGGCGGCGCCCAAGGCCTGACCGACGCCCTGGTCAGCCGGCTCGAGTCGCTCGGCGGCGAGCTGCGCTGCGGCGCGCCCGTCGAGCGCATCCATGCGCCGGGCGGCCGGGTGCAGGCCGTGCTCACCGCGACGGGCGAGCGCATCGAGGCTCGCGCCGTCATCACCGCCATGGACCCCAAGACGGCCCTCCTGGCCATGCTCGACCCGCCGCTGTCCGGCGACGCCCGCTCCGACATCACCGCCGCCCGCCGGGGCAACGTGGTGCAGGCGCTGGTGCACGTCGCCACCGACCGCCTTCCGCCCTACCCCAACAGCCGTCCCGGTGACTGGAACGGCCTGCAGAGCTATGTCGACCGGCTCGACGACCTGGTGACGGGCTGGGCGGCGGCGGAGGCGCGGGTGCTGACCCCCACTCCCCTGCCCCTCTACGCGTTCACCACGTCGGCCATCGACGACACCTTGGCGCCGCCCGGCCATCACACCGTCTACCTCGCCTGCCCGGCGGCGCCGTCACGGATCGACGGTGGTTGGCCCGCCCGTCGCGAGGAGTTCGTGGAGCGGTGCCTCGACTCGGTGGAGACGCGGGCGCCCGGCTTCCGTTCGAGCATCGTCGGCATCTCCACCCATCTGCCCGACGAGATGGAGCGGGCCGGGCGGTGGCCCGCCGCCCATCCCATGTACATCGACCTCGCCCTCGACCAGCTCGGCCCCTTCCGCCCCACCCTCCGCTTCGGCCGGCACCGCACGCCGGTCGAGGGCCTCTACATCTCGGGCGCCGGCACCGCGCCGACGGGTGGCATCGCCGGCACGCCAGGGCGGGCCGCGGCAGAGGCGCTCCTGGCCGACTCGCGCTCGCGATCGCTGGGTACGGTGCAGCCATGACGAAGAAGAAGAGCGACGACTTCGGCCCGCGGATCGCCGCCGCCTACGCCACCGGTGGGCCCGCGCTCGAGCTGGGTCGCGGGCTGCATGGCGGCGCGGTCAGTCCCGACGCGGTCGTGCAGGTCCCTGCGGCCATGTGCAACCGCCACGGTCTCATCGCCGGGGCGACCGGCACGGGCAAGACCAAGACGTTGCAACTGATGGCCGAACAGCTTTCGGCCATGGGCGTGCCCGTGTTCGCCGCCGACGTCAAGGGCGACCTCTCGGGCCTCTCCCGCGCCGGCCAGGCGGGCGACGGCGTCAACCGCCGGGCGGGCGAGCTCGGGATCGAATGGAGCCCGGCCGGGTTCCCGGTGACGTTCCTCTCACTCGGCGGCGTGGGCCCCGGCGTCCCGGTGCGGGCGACGATCTCCGGCTTCGGGCCGCAGCTGCTGGCGAAGGTGATGGATGCCAACGAGACACAGGCGTCGTCGCTGTCGCTCGTCTTCCGCTACGCCGACGACAACGGCCTCGCCCTGCTCGACCTAGCCGACCTCCGCGAGGTGTTGCGCTTCCTCGACAGTGACGAGGGCAAGGCGGACCTGAAGCAGATCGGCGGCCTGTCGTCGGCCACCGCCGGGGTGCTGCTGCGCAAGATCGTCGAGCTGGAGGACCAGGGTGGCGAGGCGTTCTTCGGCGAGCCCGAGCTGGAAGTGGCCGACCTGTTGCGGACCACGCCCGAAGGCCAGGGCGTCATCTCCTGCCTGGAGCTCGCCGCCGTGCAGGCGCAGCCGCGCATGTTCTCGACCTTCCTGCTGTGGCTGCTCGGCGAGCTGTTCCACGACCTGCCCGAAGTGGGCGACCTCGACAAGCCGAAGCTCGTCTTCTTCTTCGACGAGGCCCACCTCTTGTTCGCCGACGCCAGCAAGGCCTTCGTCGAGCAGATCACCCAGACCGTGCGACTCATCCGGTCCAAGGGCGTCGGGATCTTCTTCATCACCCAACTCCCCGACGATGTTCCCGACGAGATCCTCGCCCAGCTCGGCAACCGCATCCAGCACGCTCTGCGTGCGTTCACGCCTCGCGACGCCAAGGCCCTCAAGGCGGCGGTCACGACGTACCCCGACACCGACGACTATGACCTGGCCGAGGATCTCACCCAGCTCGGCACCGGCGAAGCGATGGTGACGATCCTTTCCGAGCGCGGCGCACCGACGCCGGTGGTGTGGACCAGACTGCGCCCGCCGCGGTCGCTCATGGCCGCAGTCGAAACGGACGCAATCGACAAGGCCGCACACGACAGCTCGCTGTGGTCCAAGTACGCCGAGGAGGTCGACCGGGAGTCGGCGCGCGAGAAGCTGGCGGCGCGTCTGGCCACCGCCGCAGAGGTGACCACACCGGCGGCGCCGGCACAGCCGAAGGCGCCTGCCGCGACACCGCACAAGAAGGGCGGCGACGACAACGCCGTCCTCGGCTATCTCAAGTCGCGCGAGGGACGGTCGATGGTGAACACCGTCACGCGCGGCGTTTTCGGTCTGCTGCGCAAGAGGCTCTAGCAGCTATGCTCCGCTTCGTCCGGGACGAGCGGGTTCCGGGCGTCGGGTGCAGCTATTCCTACAGGAGGGTTGATGCCGGGCAAGTTCGTCGTCAAGAAGGGGACCACCGGGAAGTTCCGCTTCTCGCTGCTGTCCACCAACGGTCAGATCGTCGCCACCAGCGAGGCTTACAACAGCAAGGCGTCGGCCATGGGCGGGATCCGTTCGGTGAAGAGCCTGGCCGCCGACGCCGATATCGAGGACCAGACCACCAAGGAGTGGGCCGCCGGAGAAGATGTGCGCAAGGCGGCTGCCGCGGCCAAGAAGGCCAAGGCCGCGGCCAAGAAGCGGCTGGCCAAGAAGGCGGCTTCGGGCTGAGCGCCTACTCGTAGGTCCAGTCGGGCCGCTTGCGTCGATGGTGCTCGTCGTAGGTGACGACACCATCGACGAGGTCGACGATCTTCGGGGCGATCAGGTCGCCACGCGGGTTGGGGCAGTTCCCTTCCAGGTGGGCGGCGAACTCCTCGGGGAAGGCACGCAGGATGCTGCCGACGACGTGCTGCTCCTCGACGGGGAGGAAGCAGCGGTTGCCGTCGGTGACGTTGGCGAGCCGGGCGCCGATGACGGCGACGTCCTCCTCGGAACCCCGGCACGCCTCGATCTCGTTCAGCCGGTGGGTGATCTCCTGGGTTCCCAGCTTGCAGGCCGGGCACTGCCCACAGGACTCGATCCAGAGGAACCGGGAGTACTGGAAGGCCAGCTCCACCATGCAGGCGGTATCGTCGTACACCGCGAAGCCGACGGCGCCGAGGCCCGAGCCGATCCCCGACATGTCCTCGTAGGTCAACGGTGTGTCGAGCTGCTCGGCGGTGACGACCGCGTTCGAGATGCCCGAGAACACCGCCTTCACCCGGCGCCCCTCGCCGACGCCGCCGCCCACCTCGTCGATGAGGTCGGACAGCCGCATGCCGAGTTCGATCTCGGCCACGGCGGGTCGGCGGACGTCGCCCACCACGGTGGCGACCGCATGCCCGTGCGACGCCGCCGTGCCCATGGACCGGAACCACTCCGCGCCCCGCACGAGGATGGGCCCGACATTGGCCAGCGTCTCGACGTTGTTGACGAGGGTCGGGTTCGACACGTCAGTCTCCGGGCCGTGGCCCGGTTCACCGGGGATCGCCTCCCATCCGACCTGGGAACCGGTGGCGAAGAGACCCTGCTCGTAGGGAGGGAGGAGCCGGGGCAGGGGAGGCTTGCCCTCGATCACCTCGAGCAGCGCCTTCTCCTCACCGTAGAGGTACTCGTCGGGCCCGGCGACGACGGTGATGGGCACGTCGCCGGCCGTCCCCGCGGCCTGCATCTCCTCGATGGCCCTCGTGACCGACGCCAGCTCCCGCTCGAAGCGGGCCTTCACGCAGAGGAACGCCTCGCGTGCGCCGATGGTGGCGGCGGCGACGGCCAGCCCCTCGACCACCTGGTACGGGTTGGCCCGGAGCAGGGCGCGGTCCTTGAAGCTGGACGGCTCGCCCTCGGCCCCGTTGCACACGACGTAGCGGTGGGTGCCGGTCGACGCCCGCACACCCGACCACTTGCGCGCCGTCGGAAATCCGGCGCCCCCCCGTCCCCGCAGCCCGGCGGCCGCAAGCTCCTCGATGGTCTCGTCGGCTCCGAGCCGATCGGCGATCTCCAGGGCCTGGCCGCCCCCGGCGCCCTGCCATTCGGCGACGGACGTCACCGGCGCCGGCGGCAGCAGGTACGGCTCCACCCGGTTCAGCGCCGCCGTCGGGCCGGCGCGTCGAGCGCCGGCGAGGTCCAGCCGCCGTCGCCGGCGTTGACGTTGCTGCCCGGGGCCACCAGTTCGTCGATGCGGTCGAGCGTGGCGTCGTCGAGCACCACGTCCTGGCCGGCCAACAGGTCGGTGAGGTGGTCCATGGTCCGGGGCCCGATGATCGCCGAGGTCACCGCCGGATGGCGCACGACCCACGCCTGGGCCAGGTGGGTCAGGGACATCCCGGCGCCGGACGCCAACTCCAGCAACTGGTCAACGAGGTCGAGCTTGCGCTCGCTCTCCGGTGTATCGAAGCGGCCGGCCCAGTTGCGGGCGCCGCGGGAGCCCGGCGGCGGCTCCTGGCCCCGCCGGTACTTGCCCGTGAGCCAGCCACCGTTGAGCGGGCTCCACGCGATGACCCCCATGCGGTGCCGCAGGCAGGTCGGGAGCACGTCGGCCTCCACGCCGCGGGCGAAGATGGAGTAGGGCGGTTGCTCGCACACGAAGCGCTCGCGGTTCCGGCGCTCGGCCGCCCACTGCGCTTCGACGATGGCCGACGGCGGGAACGTCGACGAGCCGATGTACCGGACCTTGCCGGCGTGGACGAGGTCGCTCAGCGCGCCCAGCGTCTCGTCGAGGTCGACGGCGGGATCCGGCCGGTGGACCTGGTAAACGTCGATCCAGTCGGTGCCGAGACGGCGCAGGCTGGCGTCGCAGGCCATCTGGGCCCACCGGCGGGAGTTCCCGCCCATGTTCGGGTCGTCGCCCATGCCGGCGTGGAACTTGGTGGCCAGCACCACATTGTCGCGCCGGCCCTTGAGGGCCCGGCCGACGATCTCCTCGGACTCGCCGTGGGAGTACACGTCGGCGGTGTCGACGAAGTTCACCCCTCCGTCGAGGGCGGCGTGGATGATGCGGACGCACTCGTCGTGGTCGGTGTTGCCCCAGGCGCCGAACATCATCGACCCCAGGCAGAGATGGCTGACCTTCACGCCGGTGCCGCCGAGGGCTCGGTAGTCCATGCGTCAACCATACGGTCCGGGCCCCAATAGTGTGAGGCCATGCGCGACTCCGGAGTCCTGGCCCTGCGTCTCACCCTCGGCGGCTACCTCGCCGTCCATGGCGCCCAGAAGCTGTTCGGCCACTTCGACGGGCCCGGTATCGAGAACGCCGCGGTCGGCTTCGAGCACATGGGACTGAAGCCGGGCAAGCCCTTCGCCACGCTGGCCGCTGCCTCCGAGCTGGCAGGTGGGGCGCTGACCGCGGTGGGGTTGGGATCGCCGGTCGGCCCCATCGCCATCGCCGGCTCCATGGCGGTGGCCATCGCCGTGCACTCCGACAGCGGGCCCATGGGCCAGAAGGGCGGCTACGAGCTGCCACTGACCAACATGGTGGCCGCCTTGTCGCTGGTCATGGGCGGACCCGGGCGCTACAGCCTGGACCGCATCCTGCGGGTGCGCGTGTCGAAGAGCCTGATCGGGCTGACCTTGTTGAGCGCCACCGCCCTGAGCGGCTACAGCGCGTCCAAGGTGTTGTCCCACAAGCGGGCGGCCATCCCGCCCGGGCCGCCGGCGGAGGAGCTGGCCGACGAGGTGACCGACCCGGCCGCCACCCCCACATAACCCGTTCGACGCCGGCGGAGCGGTTACGAGGATCGGAGGGACCCTGCTCGAGCTGACCGATCTGAGCCGGCGGTACGGCGACGTCGTGGCGCTCGACGGGCTTTCGCTCCAGGTGCCAGCGGCCAGCCTGTTCGGCCTCCTCGGCCCGAACGGGGCGGGCAAGTCGACGGTCATGAAGATCGTCGTCGGTCTGGTCGTCGCCGACAGCGGCCAGGTCCGGTGGCAGGACCGACCGGTCGGGCCGGAGGAACGGCGGCGCTTCGGCTACCTCCCCGAGGAGCGCGGCCTGTACGCCAAGATGGGGGTGCTGGACCAGATCATCTACCTCGGTCGCCTCCACGGTCTGACCAAGGCCGACGCCACGGCTTCGGCGACGAGATGGCTGGAGCGGCTGGGCGTGGCCGACCGGGCGGCCGACAAGGTCGAGGCGCTGTCGCTCGGCAACCAGCAACGGGTGCAGCTCGCCGCCGCCCTCGTGCACGATCCGGAGATGCTCGTGCTCGACGAGCCCTTCTCCGGCCTCGACCCGGTCGCCGTCGACGCCCTGTCCGAGGTGCTGGCCGAGCGGGTCAAGGCAGGGACCACGGTGATCTTCTCCAGTCACCAGCTCGACCTCGTCGAGGACATCTGCGAGTCGGTGGCCATCGTGAACCGGGGCCGACTCGTCCTGCACGGCACGGTGGCGGAGCTCAAGCGGTCGAGCGACCGTCGCGCCCTGCGGGTCCTGGTCGAGGGCGCGTCAGCGGGCGACGCCTGGGCCGCAGGACTGCCGGGCGTCAAGCTGACCGGCACCGACGAGCGCGGCACCCATCTCCTGCTGAGCCCCGGCACCGACCCCCTCGAGGTGCTCCAGCAGGCGGCCAGGGCCGGGCGGGTCGTCGACTTCTCCCTCGACCTGCCCCGGCTGTCCGAGCTGTTCCGCCAGGCGGTCGGGCAGTGAGCAACCGTCCGGTCGGCCTGATCGCCGGGCGGGAGATCAGGGCCCGCCTGTCCACCAAGGCCTACCGGGTGACCACACTGATCCTCGTCGCCGTGGCCCTGGCCGGCGTGCTCGTCCCCCACTTCCTGGGCAAGAAGACGGCCACCTACCACGTCGGTGTCGTCGGCCCCACGCCCGCGGGCGTCGTCGAGACCCTCGGCGCCAGTGGCCCGCTCATCAACGCCAGGATCGACGTGCAGACCTCGGGCGACGTTGCCGCCGCGGAGGCGGCCGTGAAGGCCGGCAAGCTCGACGTGGCCCTGGTCGACGGGGCGCGACTGGTCACCCGGGGTGAGCCGTCGCCCCAGATCACGTTCCTCCTCAGCCAGGTGGTGGCCCAGGTCAGCGCCCGCCAACGACTGGCCGGGGCGGGAATCGGCTCGGCCGAGGCTGCCGACCTGCTCGACATCCGCCCTCTTCCGGTACGCCAGTTGCAGCCGCAGTCGCCGGCGCGCAAGGCCAACAAGTCGCTGGCCTTCGCCGGCCTGCTGCTCGTGTACCTGGCTCTGCTGAGCTACGGCTCGCTCGTGTCGGCCGGCGTGGTCGAGGAGAAGACGTCCAGGGTCTCCGAGGTGCTGCTCGGCGCGGTCCGTCCCTACCAGCTCATGGCCGGCAAGGTGCTCGGCATCGGCGTGGCCGCGACGCTCCAGCTCCTCGCCGTCGGCATCCCCGCGGGCGTGGCCGCCCTGGCGGTGGGTTCCCTCCACGTGCCCAAGGGCACGCCGCTGACCTTCGCGGCCGTGCTCATGTGGTTCGTCCTGGGCTACGCGCTCTACAGCTGCGCGTTCGCCGCCGCCGGTGCGTCGGCCTCACGGCCGGAGGAGGCCGGCGTCGTCGCCGGCCCGCTGAACGTGGCCATCATCCTTGCCTACTTCGTCGGCGTCCGGGTCCTCAACACTCCGGACGACACCTTCTCCCGGGTGGTGTCCTTCATCCCCCCGCTGGCGCCGATGGCGATGCTGCCGAGAGCGGCGGCCGGCCACGTCGCGGCATGGGAGGTGCCGGTGGCAGTGGCGATCGTCGTGGCCAGCACCTGGCTGCTGGTTCGGCTGGCCGGTCGGGTCTACGCCGGGGCCATCGTCCAGAGCGGGCCCCGGGTGAAGCTGCGGGAGGCGTGGCGCCAGGCCGGGCGCAACGCTCAGCGGGCCAGCTCCTCCACATAGGCCAGGGACTGGCCGGCCAGGCCGTCGACCGCACCGGTCATGTCGAGCGTCAGGTAGTCGCCGGCCGGCTCTTCCATCTCCGCCGCCACCCGGCGCACCAGCTCGCCGTCGCGGTTGGCGGCGAGGTGGCGGTCGGCGTCGCGCTCACACCGCTCGATCGCCACCCCCACCGCCACGTCGCAGACGATGACCGCGGCGAACGCGCCGCTCTCCCGGGCCACCGTCTCGGCGGCGGCGACCTGCGAGCGCCGGGAGAACGTGAGCCCGTCGAAGATCACGATCCGCTCCCGGCCCAGGTGGTAGCGGGCGGCGTCGAGCATCGCCGCGAACACGACGTCCCGCTCGGCGGAGGTGTAGTCGCACGGGTCGAACAGGACGTGGCGGACCTTGTCCTTGTCCAGCACCCGGGCGTCGGGCATCCGCCGGGCCAGCGCGCCGGCCAGGGTGCTCTTCCCGGCCCCCGGGAGCCCGACCAGCACGATGACCCCCGGTCGCACACCTCCAGCGTAGGGCGGTCTACCGTGGCCGGGTGCCGCTCCTGGACGTCGACGGAGCCCGGGTGCACTACGCCGAGGCCGGGGCGTCGGTGCCCGGAGGCGGTGACCCGCTCGTCCTGCTGCACGCGTTCCCGCTGCACTCGGCGATGTGGGCACCGCAGTTGGCGTGCCTGTCCTCCGGGCGCCGGGTGATCGCGCCCGACCTCAAGGGCTTCGGCGCCTCCGACGCTCCCGATGAGCTCTCCGGCTACACGATGTTCGACTACGCCGAGGCACTGGCCGCCGTCCTCGACGCGCTCGGCATCGGGCGGGTCGTCCTCGGCGGACTGTCCATGGGCGGCTACGTGGCCTTCGCCTTCCTCCGCCGCCACGCCGACCGGGTCACCGGCCTGGTCCTCGCCGACACCCGGGCCGCGGCCGACACCGCCGAGGCCTTCGGACGACGCACCGACCAGCAGGACCAGGTGGCGCGGGAGGGGACGACGGCGCTGGTCGAGGTCCTCCTCGCCGGGCTGTTGTGCGACCACACCAAGGCGCACCGCCTGGAGCTGGTCGAGCAGGTCCGGCGGCTGATGGCCAACCCCGCCGCCGGTTACATCGGCGCGCTGGAGGCCATGAAGCACCGGCCCGACGCCACCGCCGAGCTTGCGGGCATCGGAGTGCCGGTGCTGGTCGTCGTCGGCGAGGCCGACGCACTGTCACCGCCGGCCGTGGCTCGGGAGATGGCCGGCGCCATTCCCGATGCGGCGCTGGCCGTGCTGCCCGACGCCGGACACCTGTCCAACCTGGAGGCGCCGGGGCAGTTCAACGCCGCCGTCGCCGACTTCCTCGAGCGACTGTGAGCGCGGCGCGCTGTCGGCGCCGGGTCGTGGCGAAGATGGCCAGCACGCACACGCCGGCGAACAGGGACAGCAGCCAGATCGACGGCTGCTCCTCCCCGCCCACGAAGTAGACCACCGCCCACGCCAGCTCGACCGTCGTGAGCGCAGCGATCACCCCGCCGGCCCAGCGGAACGGACCGGTCGGGTGGTGGCGCACGGCCAGGTACATCAACGGCAGCGTGACCGGCGCGGCGAACACCGCCCCGCCCATCGACGCCAGCAGGAAGCCGGCGACGATGAACAGCCCCACGGCGAGGTTGTCCACTCCCACGGACCCCATGATGGTCGAGGGTCACCGGTCAGTGGCTCCGGTCCTGGCAGGCGAACAGGGACACCGTCGGAGGAGTGTGGTCAATGCACGGCCCTATCCGACCCCCGATTGACCAAACCGGCCGGCAGATCGTAGCGAACGCGCTCAGTGCCTCCAGGGCGGGACGGCGTTGACGAAGCGCTCCACCGGGACGGTGCCGGAATCGTTCTTGGCGTAGGACCAGTCGTACTGCTTCTGGCGGTGGCGCTCGTCGAGGTAGGCCCGACCGCCCCGGATGTCCAGCAGTTCGGCGATGAGCTCGGGAGCGGCCGGGTCGTAGGCGTTGGTGATGTGACCCTGGAAGTCCTCCGGGAAGTTCTTGAGCAGGCTGTCGAGCAGCACCTGGGTCTGGGTGGCCAGGTAGCAGCGCGAGCGGTCGGCGACGGTGCCGATGCGCTTGCGGATGACGCCCATGTCGAACTCGGTCGCCTCGGAGTCGATGACCTTCTGCAACCGCTCCGACAGGTTCTCGCCGTCGAGCTTGCACGGCGAGCACTGCCCGCAGGACTCGACGGCCAGGAAACGGGCGGCGCCCGCGGCCACCGTGGTCATGTCGACGGTGTCGTCGAAGACGATGAACGCGCCCGATCCGAGCCCGCTGCCGATGGCGGCCAGGTGCTCGTAGGTGACCGGCGTGTCGAGCAGATGACCGGGGATGATGCCGGTCGCCACACCGGACATCACCGCCTTGATCTCCTGACCGGGAAGCGGCCCGCCGCCGATCTCGTCGATGACGTCGCGCAGCGAGGTTCCCATGATCGCCTCACCCACGCCGTGCTGCTGGGTGCGGCCGGTGATGGTGCAGACCATCGTCCCCGGCGACTCCTTCGTGCCGAGGGTCCGGAACCAGTCCGCGCCCCGGGCCAGGATGCGAGGGACGTTGGCCAGCGACTCGGTGTTGTTCACCAGCGCCGGCGCGATGGGCGCCTCGTTGACGTTCTCACGCAGGCCCCGCCGGAAGGTCGGGACGACACGCGGGAACGGATAGCGGCCGTCGATGGTCTCGAGGAGCGCGCTCTCCTCGCCGTAGAGGTACTCATCCGGGCCTTCGAACACACGGATCTCGATGCCCGTGCTCCACCCTGCGTCCTCGATCTCCTCGACGGCGTCACGGACCCGCTCGACCTCGCCGGCGAAGGAGCGCTTCATGCCGAAGACGATGAGGTCGGCGCCGACGGCGCGGGCGGCGATGAGGGCGCCCTCGACCACCCCATAGGGGTTGCGGCGAAGGATCGTCCGGTCCTTGAACGTTCCCGGCTCGCCCTCGGCGGCGTTGACGATGACCGCCGACGGTGCGTCCGGCGACCAGTTCTGGGCCACCGTCTGCCACTTGCGCCCGACGGGGAAGCCGGCGCCCCCTCGTCCTCGCAGGCCCGAGGCGAGGACCGTCTCGATGATCGCCGCCGGCTCCATCTCGAGTGCGGCCGTCAACCCTTTGCCACCGCCCCGGGTGAGATGGTCTTCCAGCGAGATGATGGGATTCGGGTGGAGCACCCGATGCACGAGCGTCACGTTGCCCACTCTACCGGACGGTGTGATTGTGTTCACATTCACAAGGTGGCACCAGATGGCTGGGCCATGTGCAGCAACCCTTTCGCCGGTCGGCCGGCTTCGGTACAGTGCCCGGCGGGCGACCTGTCTCGACGCTGGACCTGTTCGTCCCCGGATCGCGAAGGGGAACCACATGGAGATCGGATCGCTCATCACGCGGGCAGTGCTGACCGTGGAGGAGGGTGACAGCTTTCACGAGGCCGCCGTCTGGATGATGGAGCGGGGCATCGGGTCTGCCGTCGTCCTGAAGGAAGGCAAGCCGTCGGGGATCATCACCGATCGCGACGCCCTCCGCGTCATCGCCCGCGGCACCGACCTCAGCAAGGTCACCGTGGGCGACTGCGTGACCCGGGGCCTCAAGCCGGTGACGCCCTCCCTGGAGCTGGCCGAGGCGGCGCGGGTCATGCGGGACAAGGGCTTCCGCCACCTCGTGGTGGTCGACGACCGGGGCGAGCTCTACGGCGTGTTCTCCATGCGCGACCTGGTCGTCGGCCTGCTCGAGGAGCGCGCCGGGATGTCGGCGAACGCCACCAGCTGACCAATTCTCACCGGTAGGCCCGGGCCTGCAGCTCGAAGAGCTCCGCGTAGGCGCCGGTCGCGCCCAGGAGCTCGTCGTGGGTGCCCGATTCGATGATCCGGCCACCGGCCAGCACGCAGATGCGGTCGGCGAAGCGCACGCTGGACAGCCGGTGGGAGATGAGCACGGCCGCGCGACTGCGGTAGAGCGACGCCACCGTCTCGAACAGGTCACGCTCGGCGCGGGGGTCGAGAGCCGCGGTCGGCTCGTCGAGCACCACGAGCGGGGCGTCCCGGAGGAAGGCGCGGGCCAGGGCCACCCGTTGCCACTGCCCGGTCGACAGGTCGACACCACCGAATTGGCGGGACAGCACGGTGTCGTACCCCTTGGGCAGGGCGGCGACGGCGGCGTGGGCGCCCGCGCTGGTGGCCGCCTCGACGATGGCCTCCCGGTCGCGCATGCGGGCCGGCAGCCCGATGCCGATGTTCTCGGCGGCGGTGAAGGACGGGTAGCGGGCGAAGTCCTGGAAGACGGCGGCGACCCGCGCCCGCACCGAGGCGGGGTCGAACCCGGCGATGTCGGCGCCGTCCCAACGGATGGCGCCGGCGGTCGGCTCGTAGAGCCGGCACAGGATCTTGGCCAGGGTCGTCTTCCCGCACCCGTTCTCCCCCACCAGGGCGACGACCTCGCCCTGGTCGATGTGCAGGCGCACGCCGTCGAGCACCGGTCGGCCGGCGCCGCGATAGGTGAAGGCGACGTCCTCCACCGAGATGCGCCGGAACGTCGCCGGAGGAGGGCGGCCGCCCGCCGCTCGACGTGGCCGCGTCGCGGTCACGAAGGTGTCGTAGTCCGCCGCCAGCGCCGCGTGTCGCCGGAGCAGGGCGACGGAGTCGACGATGCGCTGGAACCCGCCGGCGGTGCGGCGCGCCGCCAACCCGCCGGTGACGGCGTCGGCAACCGACGCCTCCCGCCGGGTGACCCGTAGGGCCAGCCGTCCGGCGGCGGGCGCCTCCGCGGCCCGCGAGGCCAGCGAGGCCAGCAGCGACCGGCGCCCGTAGTCCCGGGTGGCGGTGTCCAGGACGGCGGCGTCACTCTCCGCCAGCTGGTCGTACCGGCTCCTGAGGAACGCGGCGGCGCCGAAGGCCCGCAGCTCGTGGGCCGCGGTGCCGCCGGTCAGATACACCCGCAGCATGGCCGCCTCCCGGCCGACCCGACCCCTTCCCCGCATGGCGGCCATCGGATCCCCGGTCTTGCGGGTCAGCAGCCAGCGCGGCCCCGCGCCGACCAGGCCGAGAGGCACGAGGGCGCGGTCGTGTGCGCTCATGGTGAGGACGGAGGCACCGAGGCCGGCGACCGCCGACGGGATCGAGAGCGCGGAGCCCACCAGCATCGACTGCCGGTGGGCTCCGACGAACGCCTGCTGCAGGCGGTCCTGGAACGCGGGGTCCTCGACGTCGGCGAGCTCGAGGCCGGCCACGACGTCGAGGATGCGGCCCTCGGCCCGGCGGTGGGAGGCCCCCGTCAGCGGCTGCTGCAGGGCGGAGCCGACGTTCTTGCCGGCGATGGCGAGCAGCGCGGCAGTCCCCACGACGAGGAGCCGGCGGGTCTGCGAGCCGGGATCGTCGCCGGCGACCACCGCGTCCACCGCCCGCCCGCCGGACAGGAGCTGCACGGTCTCCGCCGCCACCGTTGCGACGCTCACCCCGATCACGACCAGCATCCGCCGGCGGTCGGCGTCCCACGACAGCCGCAGGGCCCCCGCAGTGGCGCGGGTCGTCTCGCCCAGCGGCGCCGGCCCGGTGTCGCTGGCATGGCCGCGCCACGTCATCCTGTCGCTCATATCCCCGTCACCCGGCGAAGGTTAGGCAGACTGTGGCCCATGGACGCCTACCAAGCCATCGTGACCAAGCGGGACACGCGGAGTTTCTCCCCGGAGCCCGTTGCCGACGGCGACCTGCAGCGGATCCTGCAGGCCGGCCGCATGGCCGGCAGCGCCAAGAACCAGCAGCTGAACCGCATCGTCGTCGTCACCGACGCCGACGATCGGGAGGCGCTTGCCGAATGCGGCCGGTTCGCCGACTGGATCCCCTCGGCCCCGGTGGTGGCGGTGATCGTCGTGCCCAAGGAGGGCGGCAAGGCGTTCGACATCGGGCGGATGGCGCAGAACATGATGGTGGCCGCCCAGGGCATGGGCCTGGCGTCCTGCCCGGTCACCTTCCACCACGAGGACTGCGTGCGGGAGCACCTCGGCTTCCCGGACGACCACGAGGCGCCCATGGGCATCGGTTTCGGCCATCCGGCGCCAGCGGCGGACAAGAAGGAGTCGGCGCCGCGGATCCCCCTCGACGAGCTGGTCGACTGGGGGCGCTGGAGCGCCTGAGCCCCGGATCACCAGCCGCCGGATTACGTTCGCCTCCCGATGCCGGTGCGCGCGACGCTCAGGGCCGCGCTGCGGGCCGGCGACAAGTCGGCGAACCCCCTGGTGCGGCTCGGCGTCCGGTCGACCAGGGCGACGTACCGGCTGGTGATGCTCTGCTCGACCGCCGAGCACCGTTCGACCCTCCGGACCCAGATGCTCAGGCCCCGGGCCCTGCACCAGACCACCGTGCTGACGTGGATGGGCCGCTACCCCGGCATCTTCGCCGCCTGCCGGGACCATCTGGGCGACCGGCCGGAGCTGCGCATCCTGTCGTTCGGGTGTTCCACCGGCGAGGAGGTGCTGACCCTCCGGGAGTATTTTCCCTCGGCGACGATCGTCGGCGCCGAGATCAACGCCCGAAGCCTCGCCCTGTGCCGGCGCCGGGAGGTCGACGAACGCATCGCCTTCATCCCCTCCGACCCGGAGACGATCCGCGGCCACGGGCCGTACGACGCCATCCTCTGCATGGCCGTGCTCCAGCGGACGCCTCACCTCCTCGAGGCCCGGGGCACCACGGACCTGAGGCGCATCTACCCGTTCGAGAAGTTCGACCGCCAGGTCGGTGAGCTGGACCGCGAGCTCAAGCGGGACGGGCTGCTGGTGATCCACCACAGCCAGTACCGCTTCGCCGACGCGTCCGTGGCTCCCCGCTACGTCCCCCTCGACCCGGAGGGCCAGGAGGTCGACTTCACCCTCACGTTCGACCGGGCCGGCCAGCGCATGGACCGCGCTCCCACCGTTGGGTCCGTGTGGGTCAAGGTGGCGGGCTGAGGTTTCCGCCGAGGCTCACCCCCAGGTCGCGGCCAGCAGTTCGAGGCTGTGGATGCGGGTGTCGAGGCCGTGCGCCGCGGTCGTGACCATGAGCTCGTCGGCCCGGGTGGCGGCAACCAGCCGGTCGAGTTGGGCGACGGCGGTGGCCGGCGCGCCGACCACGCGGTTGGACGGCGTCGCGTTCGCCCGGGCCAGATCGGGGTCGGCGGCGGCGGCCTCCGGGGACAGCAACGGCGCGAAGCGGCCCTGTCGGATGTGGTGGACCATGAGCCGCCCGGGCGCCGCCGCCCGGAAGGCCTCGTCGTCCGTGTCGGCCACGAGGACGTTGGCGGTCACGATGACGTGGGGCCGCTCCAGCACCGGTGAGGGCAGGAAGGCGTCCCGGTACAGCTCGAGGGCGTCCATCGTCCCACCCTGGTCGAAATGGTGGGCGAAGACGAAGGGCAGGCCCAGCACGCCGGCGAGCTGGGCGCTGAACCCGCTCGAGCCCAGCAGCAGGATCTGCGGTGACGAGGTGGCGGCCGGGGTGGCGGAGAACCGCTCCCACATGCCGCCCTCGCCCCGCACGTCGCCGAGGAGCCCCATGAGGTCGAGGAGGTCGCGGGGGAAGTCCTCGGCGCCGAGCAGGCCGGGCGAGCGGCGCAGGGCCATCGCCGTCTCCTGGTTGGTCCCGGGAGCCCGGCCCAGGCCGAGGTCGATACGGCCCGGGTGGAGGGCCTCGAGGGCGGCGACGTGCTCGGCCACGACCAGCGGCGCGTGGTTGGGCAGCATGATCCCGCCCGAGCCGATCCGGATGCGCCCGGTGCGCGCCGCCAGATGGGCCATGAGGACGGGCGGGGTCGTACTGGCGACCAGGGCCATGTTGTGGTGCTCGGCCACCCAGAACCGTAGGTAGCCGAGCTCCTCCGCCCGCTGCGCCAGTGCGGTTGTGGCGGCCAGGGCCTCGGCCGTCGTGGATCCGGCGTTGACCACCGCCAGGTCCAGGACCGAGAGGGGCGGCCGGCTCATCCCTCGATGGTAGGGGCCACCGTGTGGTTGGGGAGCTGCGACAGACTCCCGGGGTGTCTGCCACCGGTCCTGTGCTCGGCGCCGTGGCCGGGCGGCTGATGTCGGCGGGCTGCGTGGCCGCCGAGGAGGAGGCGGCCGAGCTCGTTGCCGCCGCCCCCGACGTACCGACGCTGGAAGCGTGGCTGTCCCGTCGGGAACAGGGTGAACCACTCGCCTGGATCACCGGCACCATGACGTTCTGCGGTCGCACGGTTCGCGTCGCGCCAGGGGTCTATGTCCCCCGCATCCAGACCGAGGAGCTGGCCCGTCGGGCCGCGTCGCTGCTCCCCGACGAGGGAAGGGCGGTCGACCTCTGCACCGGCGCGGGCGCCATCGCCGCCCACCTGATGACCCAGGTCCCGAGCGCCTCGGTCATCGGTGTCGACCTCGACCTGCGGTCGGCAGCATGCGCCCGGCGCAACGGCGTACCCACCGCGGTGGCCGACCTCGCCGAACCCCTGCGCAGTTGGCATGGTGTCGACATCGTGACTGCGGTTGCGCCCTACGTCCCGACTGGCCATCTGCGGCTGCTCCCGGCGGACGTGCAACGTTACGAGCCCCGCCTCGCCCTCGACGGTGGCGCGGACGGCCTTGACCTCGTCCGCCGGGTGGTGGCGGCAGCCGGGCGCCTTCTCCGCCCCCGAGGATGGCTGCTGGTCGAGGTGGGAGGTGATCAGGACGAGGCCCTGGCCCCGACCCTGGCTACAGCCGGCTTCGAGCAGGGGGCGCCCTGGTGGGACGACGACGGTGATCTGCGGGGCATCGCCGCCCGGGCGACGGGCGCGTTCCGAGGGAATCGGGCGGACGTCGGGTGATCGTGCCCGCCACCTCCAGCGCCGGCGCCGGACGCCGCTGCGCTGACCCGTCCGTCGCGGGGATCAGCTCAGCGGCGGATGGCGGCGTCTACGAGCAGCCGCTGGTGGTGCCGCAGCCGGAGCAGACGAAGCAGGCGCCCGCCCGCTGCATGACCACGCCGCAGACGTAGCAGTAGGGCGCGTCGGAGGCGGCCGGGCTCATGGCCAGCTGGGGCGCAGCGGCCGGCCTGGGGGCGGGGTCGGCGACCACCTCACTGCCGGTGTGGCTGGGCGTGGACTGCTCCTCCACCCCGGGGAGCGTGGGCTGCATGCGCTCCTCGACGGTGAGGATGCCCAGGTCGGCGCGCTCCTCGGGCGAGAGGTACTCGACCGCCAGCCGGCGGAAGATGTAGTCGACCAGGGAGCTGGCGAAGCGGATCTCGGCGTCGTCGGTGATGCCGGCCGGCTCGAAGCGCATGTTGGTGTACATGTCGACGAAGGCCCGCAGGGGCACGCCGTACTGCAGGCCGTGGCTGACCGAGATGGCGAAGGCGTCCATGATCCCGGCCAGCGTGGAGCCCTGCTTGGCCACCCGCAAAAAGATCTCCCCGGGCCGGCCGTCGTCGTACTCCCCCACGGTCACGTACCCGTGGCAGTCGGCCACCCGGAACGAGAACGTCTTCGACGAACGCATGCGGGGCAGCCGCTCGCGCTCCGGCTGCTTCACGATCACCGCCTGGACCGGCGCGGCGGCCACGTCCTTCTTGGTGGTGGAGAGCGGCTGGGCCACCTTGCAGTTGTCGCGGTAGACGGCGACGGCCTTGATGCCCATGCGCCACGCATCGATGTGGAGCTGCTCCATCTCCTCGACCGTGGCCGACTCCGGCATGTTGATGGTGTTGTGGTTCACGATGCCGTTGCCGACAAACGCCGAAGTCGCCGGCACGGAGATGTCGAACACTTCCTGCTCGCCGGCGTCGGCCACCGACTCGACCGGGCTGAAATGCAGGTTGTCATCGAGCACGACCTGCAGCCACTCAGGCAGCTCGACGCCCGGCACTGCCGCGATCCGCTCGACCGTCCGGCGGGTGGCCCGGCTGGTCCGCACGTCGTGGAGGAAGCTGAACTCGCTCCGCCGGCCGCGTGGCACGAGGGCGAGCAGCTCGAGCAGGGTGATGCCGGGCACCACGTCGGCCGACGAGCGACCGGCGGCGAGGGCCTGGAGC
>JALYYN010000421.1 GCA_030946525.1 Actinomycetota bacterium
CCGGTCACCAGGCGGAGCGCGGCCTCGCGGTTCTCCCTGCCCCAGCACTGGTACGCCCCTGCCCAGCGCTGCGGCACCAGGCGGAGGTAGCTGGCGACGCTCGGCGAGCCGATGGCGCACAGCGCCGGCAGGTGGGCCAGAAGGGCGGCCACCATGGCCTCGCCCTCGCCGGTGAGCCCGTGCGCACCATCCCCGCCGGCGAGCAGGTTCCCGCCATCGCGGCCGGCCGAGAAGTGCAGATGCGCACCGTTGCCGACCTTGTCGACCAGGACGACGGGGGCGAACGACGCCCGTAGGCCGTGGGCCATCGAAACCGCCCTGACGGTCTGCTTGACCAGCACCACCCGATCAGCGGCCTCCACCGGGCCGGCCGGTGCCGTCGACAGCTCGAGCTGACCGGCGCCGTACTCGGGGTGGAACTGCTCCACCGGTACTCCCTGGGCGGCCAGCGCCACCAGCAGGTCACGGCTGTAGTCCGACAACTCGATGACCCGTGTCATGCCGTAGGCGGGCCCCGCACATGCCGGCATGGTCCCGTCACCCTCGGGCCGACCGACGAACCACTCGATCTCGAAGGCCATGCGGGCGTCCATCCCCGCCGCCGCCGCCACCTCCGCCTGCCGGCGGGCGAAGCTGCGCTGGCAGCCGGGGTGGGGTGCGCCCTCCTGGGTCCAGCGGTCCGCCGGCGCCCATGCCCATCCCGGTTGGCCGGCGAGCACGGTCAGGCGGTCGAGGTCGGCGAACAGCCGGAGGTCCCCGACCGGCCCGCCGATGTGGGCGCTGCTGGTGATCGAATCGTCGACACAGAACACGTCGAACACCGGCGACGCCCCGACCCCCTGCGCCGCAGCATGCTCCAGGCGCTCGGGAGGCACCGCCTTCACCCTGGTGATGCCGGCGTTGTCGACCCACGTCAGGGCGACGGCCGACACGCCGGCCCGCGACAGCTCGGCGGCCGACTCCCGGGCTCGGACGACATCGTCGTCGCGATCCATGGCGCCATGGTGTAGCCGCGGCGGCGACGCAGTGTCCACTGGTGCACTCGGTGTACGGCGCCGATTGACCTCAGGGCCCCGGGCGGTCGGGAGGTGCGTCGTGGAACACCCGTGCTCCGGGAAGTTGCACCAGCGCACAACGGCCGAGGGGGCGTGATTACGGGTCGCCCCCTGCTTGTGTGCATGGCGCACCAGCCGCGTTGAAGGATGTCGTCCGACTACGCCGGCGGGACGCTGCGGCTCGGCGTTATCGTGCGCCCGACTCGTGCCGAAGTCGGGCGGTCCGCCGACACGGCGCGAAGGACTGACGCGATTCTTGGGGGGCAGCGCCTGGCGGTGTGGCCGGAAGAGTTATACTTGTAGGTATGACTCATCGGGTAGGACCCAAGGGGCAGGTCGTCATTCCGAAGGAACTGCGCGACGAGCTCGGGATCCAACCCGGTGACGCTGTGAGCTTCTGGCGCCATGGCGACCACGTGGCTGTCCGCCCGGCGAGCCAGCGCCAGCCACTTCGCGGCCGGTTCCGAGGCTCGTCATTGGCCGACGGTCTGGCCGAGGAGCGCGAAGCCGACCGCATCCGCGAGTCGGTCCGGTGACGGTCGTCCTCGACTCCTGGGCAGTCCTCCGCTACCTCGAGGACACCGAGCCCGCGGCGGAGCTGGTCGCCGACCTCCTCGGGGCCGAACGACCATTGATGTCGTGGATCAACCTCGGCGAAGTCCACTACGTCCTCCGACGCTCACAGGGAGAGGAAGGCGCCATCGAGACAGTACGTGACCTACGCGAGGTCATCGAAGTCCGCCTCCCGGACGAGCACCTCGTGCTCGACGCCGCACGGATCAAGGCCGACTATCCCATGGCCTACGCCGACGCCTTTGGAGCCGCTCTCTCGATCGCACAGGATGCGACGCTGTGGACCGGCGATCCCGAACTCCTTGTTGAGGATTCTCCCTGGCACTGGCGCGATCTCCGCAGCTCCGCCTGACCAGGCGCACGAACACGCCGATGGCATGGGGTTCAGCTTCGCGAACAGAGTTATGTGGCGCGAGATTCGTGCCGTACTCGTGCGGGTGGGGCAACACGACTTGGCGGCCCGTGTCCGTCTCGGCCGGTGCCGCACGTACTGGCCATAGCCCGCATCGGATGCCCAAGGCTGCTGTATGCTGATTTGCATGCAAAGCACGAGCGTACGGATCGATGCCGCGACGCACGAGGAGCTCAAGCGCCTCGCTGCCGAATTGCACACCACGGTCGGCAACGCTGTGTCGCTCGCGGTACGAGCTCTCCGACAGGACTTGGTCGGCGCAGAGCTGATGACACCGCTGCGCGACGACGAGATCTCCTGGCTCGATGCCGATTTCGGGTGATGTCATCGAGGTTGATCTCGGTGCCCCCGCAGGGCGCGAAGCTGGCTTCCGTCACCCCGCAGTCCTGGTGACCGCGCAGCGCATCCTGAATGCTTCGCCCTCTGTCGTCCACGTGGTGCCACTTACCACGACGATCCGACGGTTCCACTCAGAGATCGTCATCCAACCTGATCTGGCCAACGGCCTCGACGCGGTCTCTGCTGC
>JALYYN010000424.1 GCA_030946525.1 Actinomycetota bacterium
CCCTCGGCGACCGGCGCCGGCTCCCACCCGGCTGCGTTCGCCGCCGCCCAAGCCCCCAGGGCGCCGGCGCTCAGCACGCCGGCGCCCACCACCCACCGGGCGTCGCTCTCATCATCGAGGCGCTGACCAGCGAGAAACGCCAGCCCGCACAGCAGCCAGGTGACGACGCCGAAGTTGCGCTCCGGCGTACCTGTCCACGCGTACAAGTGGTCCACGCCCGCCATGGCAGCGAGGCCGAGGAGCCCGAGGAGAACGACCCAGGCCAGGGTTGCCCGGGCATGGACTCGCAAGGGACGGCCAGCCAGCGAAAGCGCGGCGCCGATGGCGGCCACCGTCGACACCGCCGCCCACTTGGCCGGGCCGTAGGGGGACAGACCACCGGGATCGAGGGCGAAGAGCCCAGCCGGCAGCAACAGCGCCGATGCCACCACGCCGAGTCGCCGCATTTGGTCGACCCTATGCGGGGTCTGGGGTCCGCGCCGACTGCTATAGGTGACGGCGGAACGCAAGGGTCGTGCCAGTCAGCGGAGGACCCGGGACGCGAAAATTCCCGCTCGCCGGAACCAACCGTCTGTGAACGAACGTCGAACGAAACACATCGGTCAAGGAGGCGCCGTGCGTCGAGGACGAACACTGCTTGCCCGTTGCGCTGTTCTGGCCGTCTTGGCACCTGCGTGTACGACCGGCGGCGGTCGCCCCTCAGCCGCCGCGCCATCCACGTCCGCCGCAGCAGGACCCACAACCTCGGCTGGACCTCTTGTCGAAGCTTCCGCTACCGGTATGTGTCGAAGCGAACTCGCCCGAGCGGTGGCGACTGGCGCAGCGAATCCTGAATGGATCGACCTGGGCATCGAGCTCACGCAGGCCGGGGAGGTCGACGGCCCTGTGATCGAGGCCAACGATGTCACGGATCTGGGCCCGGACACACCGCCGCCCAAAGAAGGGCCTCACGAGCTCGGCCGGCGGGTCCGCTTCGATGGGGTCACCCTCCTGCGGGGCCAGGCTCCGTCCGACCTGCCCATGGTCATCTCGAAGTACGACCTCGCCGACGCCAAGGCCGAACGGGAAAGGGGTGGCCGGATATTGGCCCGCATCGACAGCAGGGATCACGATGGGCGACTGCTGGTCGGGTCCTCGGTGTCGACACGGCCCGACGGAAGCGTTGCGTTCTTGGGTGACTGCCACCCCAAATGGGGACCTGCCTTTGCGAGCTACTCCGCCCGGGTCGGCGTCCGGCCTGCGGACCTCGTCCGCTCGGTGCTGCTCGACCCCGGGGGCCCCGCCGCTACGGCGTTCGTCTCATCCCCCGAGGCCCGTACATCGGCGGGGCCGTGAGCTCAGGGAGCTCCGTCTCAAAGAACCACGATCTGGGTCGGGATCGAAGGTCTGCTCAGCGTCCGTTGCGTCCCATCGGCTCGGCAATCCGCCTTGGAGCTGCCGGCCGATATTTCTGGAGCGGGTCGTGGGCGCCGGGGAGCAGCGCGCGTCGGCCACGGCGTCGCTAGAGCCGGGCGAACTCCAATCGATCCTCGCGCCAGTGATTCCTCGTCAGCGCGACCACTAGCGCCGGATCCCGGCCGGGTGATCCCCGCCGGGGAGCACAATCCCGAGGTGCCGGTGACCCGGAAGCGGTCCCACTCCCATCAGGAGCATGTGTCCAGCGCAAAATGGCCGGTCTGCAACTCAAGGCCAGGGTCCGATCCAGAGAATACTGCCGGGCTGCTCTGGTGGACGCTCGACGGAGGATCGTCCTGGCTGTACCGAGGAGGGCTCACGCTCGCCGCGCTGGCCACTGCCGGCATCATCCCCAGCGTCGCACTGGTGCCCGACGGCGCCATCGCCCGAGCGCTGCGCGTCGGCCCGCTCCGCTGGCTCGGGTCCATCTCCTACGGGGTGTACCTGTGGCACTGGCCGGTGCAGCTCGTGCTCACCCATGCCGCCACCGGTCTGCAAGGCGCTGCGCTGCTCCTGCTGCGCCTGATCGTCACCATCGCCCTGGCCGAGGTCTCGTACCGCCTCCTGGAGCTGCCGATCCGGCGACGCCGCGTCCCGTCGATACCTCGCATCGCCTGGTTCGCGACCCTTTCGGTCGGGGTGGCGGGCGTCGTCGCCGCGGCTGCGGTCCTCGTCGCGCCGCCGGTTCCGCAGCACCCGGAGGTGATCGGGGCCCTGGGCACCACCTCCGCCGCCCTGGTCGGAGCCGTCCCGTCCACCGTCACACCGACTGGGGCGCCGGCGGGTGTCGCTCCCGCCCGGTCCTCGACGACCGCCGCACCGGAGGTCACCACGTCACGGCCGCCGCCCACGGCGCCGACGACCACGGTCCCCCCGCTCACCCCGACGTACCGGGTCGCAGTGCTCGGTGACTCGGTCGCCCAGAGCATCGCGCGCGGGTTGAACCCGGTGAAGGCCCGGTACGGCCTCGACCTGTTCGACGACTCGATCCTCGGCTGTGGCGTGGCCCCAGCGGGGCGGTCCCGGCTGGCCGGCGTGGAGCACGACCTCGGATCGGACTGCGTGACCTGGGAGCAGACCTGGACCGACCGGCTGCAGCGCGACCGTCCCCAGGTCGCGGTCATCCAGCTCGGGCGGCACGAGGTGCTCGACCGCGAGCGTGACGGCCGCTGGACCAACATCCTCGAGACCGACTTCGCCGCCTACGTGACCGCCCAGGTGGACCACAGCGTGGACGTGGCCGGAAGCGCCGGCGGCGCGGTCGTGCTCCTCACCGCGCCGTACTACCAGGGCGGGGAACGGCCCGATGGCGGCCAGTGGCCCGAGAACGACCCGGCGCGCGTCGACCGGTTCAACGACATCCTCCGCCAGGTCGCCGCCCGCCATCCGCGGGTGGTGCTCGTCGACCTCGGGGGCCGGACGAATCCCAGCGGCCGGTACGCCTCGACCGTCGCCGGCGTCGCCATGCGCCAGGACGGCGTGCACTACACCGCGCAGGCGTGCGCGTGGTTCGCACCCTGGCTGGTGCCCCAGGTCCGGGACGCCGCTGCAAAGGGCTGAGCGGCACGCGGGCGACGTCGGGCTAGTCCAGGGTGTCGAGCAGGCGGGCCTCGTAGCCGTCGGCGAGGGCGATCAAGGCCTCCTGGCAGTCGCCGTCGAACGACGAGCCGTGCATGAGGGCGAGGGTGGACGGGGCCAGGGCGGCCAGGTTGCGGATCGTCGACGCGGTGGCCGAGGTCAGGGCGGTGGACTTGAACAGGTCCTCGGCGGCGAAGGCGCGCTCGATCACGTCGTCGTCGCGCATCGGGGGGCCGCCCCCGGTGTGGGTGAACAGGTCGCCGGCCAGCAGCGTGCCGGTGACCTCCTCGAACAGCAGGCCGGAGTCCCAGCCGTGGAGGACGTGGGGGGTGTCGATGCGGCGCAGCCGGCGGCCGCCGATGTCGAACACCTCACCGTCGGCCCACTCGACAGGGGTGCGGTCGGCGAGGTCGGCGATGGACACCTGGGCCGACACCTGGCCGACCGCCAGCGACGCGTCCGGCGCGGCGCGCAGCCACCGGTTCATCGACCCGCACTCGTCGGACTCGAGGTGGCCGAAGGAGATCCAGCGCAGCCGGTCGACGTCCATCACCCGCCCGACCGCCTCGGCGATGTCGGGGAACAGCCCGCGGGGCCCGGTGTGGAAGAGCAGCGGCTCCTCGGCGTCGAGCAGGAACTGGTTGAACGTGAACCCGTCGGGCGCGGCGTCGGGGAGGTAGGTGCAGACCCGGTAGATCCCCTCGGCGATCTCGTCGATGGCTGTCGTCACGTCCGCGTCCTGTCCATGGGCCCAGGGTAGGGCCACCGCCGCCGGGTGGGCGGCGGTACCGTCGACGTCCATGAGCGAGGACGGTGTCGCCCTGAAGGCGGCCGGGCGGGAGGTGACGATCACCCACCCCGACAAGGTGTTCTTCACCGAGCGGGGGGAGACGAAGCTCGACCTGGCCAGGTTCTACATGGCCGTCGAAGCGCCGCTGATGGCCGCCATGGGCGGGCGGCCGGTGCTCCTCCAGCGCTTCCCGAACGGGGCGGGCAAGCAGTCGTTCTTCCAGAAGCGGGTGCCGGAGTCCCGCCCCGAATGGCTGGAGACGGCGGTCGTCAGCACGCCGAACGGGACGACGTCGCAGGCCCTCGTGGTGGCCGACCTGGCCCACGTGCTGTGGGCGGTCAACCTGGCGTGCCTCGGCTTCCACGTGTGGCCGAACCGGGCCGCCGATCCCGACCACGCCGACGAGCTGCGCATCGACCTCGACCCCACGCCGGGCGTGACCTTCCCCATGCTGCGGGAGGCGGCCGCCGAGGTGAGGGCGCTGCTGGACGAACTGGGCGTCGTCGCCATGCCGAAGACGACCGGGAACAAGGGCATCCACGTCTACGTCCGCCTGCAGCCGCACTGGACGTCGTACGAGGTGCGCTCTGGCGCGGTGGCGATCGCCCGCGAGCTGGAGCGGCGCCGGCCGGATCTCATCACCGCGGCGTGGTGGAAGGAGGAACGCGGCACCCGGGTCTTCGTCGACTTCAACCAGAACGCGCCGCACAAGACGATCTTCGGGGCCTGGTCGGTGCGGGCCCGGCCCGGCGCCCAGGTGTCCACGCCGTTCGCCTGGGACGAGCTGCCCACCGTGGAGATCGACGAGCTGACCATGGCCACCGTGCCCGATCGGGTGCGCACGCAGGGCGACCCGTGGGCGGCCATGACCGCCCACCCGCAGTCCCTCGAAACCATCCTCGACCTGCACCGGCGTGACCAGGCCGCCGGCCTGCTCGACGCGCCGTGGCCGCCCGTCTACCCGAAGATGCCCGGTGAGCCGCCCCGGGTGGCGCCCAGCCGGGCCCGCAAGCAGTGACCGGCGGGGCCGGCGCCGAGCTGGTCCTGGAGCCCACCGCGATGGTGGCCGGGGGCGCCGGGCTGGCGCGGGAGGCCGACGGGCGGGTGGTGTTCGTGGAGGGGGCGCTCCCAGGGGAGCGGGTGTGGGCCCGGCTCACCGATGCCAGGACGGACTTCGCCCGCGCCGTGGCCGTGGAGATCCTCGACCCTTCACCGGACCGGGTCGCCCCGCCGTGCCCGGCCCTCGCCGCCGGATGTGGCGGCTGCACCTGGCAGCACGTGTCGGCGGACGCCCAGGCCCGGCTGAAGGGCGACATCGTCGTCGACGCCCTGCGCCGCATCGCCCGGCTGGAGGACCCGCCCCGACCCGGGGTGGCGCCGCTGGAGGGCCCGCCCCTGCGCACCACGGCCCGGCTGGCGGTGACCTCCGACGGTCGGGCCGGACACCGTCCCCGGGGCGGCGACGGGTCGGCGGTGGCGACCGACGCGTGCCTGGTCGCCCATCCCCTGCTCGACGAGCTGATCGTGTCCGGGCGGTATCCCGGCGCCGGGGAGGTGCTGCTGCGGGTCGGGGTGTCGTCGGGGGAGCGGGTGGCCCTCGTGCGCGCCGGCCGCAAGGGGGTGCGCGTGCCGTCGGACGTGACCGTGGTCCAGGAGGGCGACCGGCGACCGGCCTATGTGCACGAGGACGTCGCCGGGCGGTCGTTCCGGGTCGCCGCCGACTCGTTCTTCCAGCCCGGCCCCGTCGCCGCCGCCGGGCTGGTCGCCGCGGTCTCGGTGGCGGTAGGCGACGCCCTCCCTGCCGGCGGGCGCCTGGTGGACTCGTACGCCGGCGTCGGCCTGTTCGCCTCGGTGCTGGGCGCCCGGTCCGGCGCCCGCGTCGTCGCCCTGGAGTCGGATCCAGCGGCGGTCGCCGACGCCCGGGCCAACCTGGCCGACCTCGACGCCCGGGTGATCGCCACCGAGGTCGGCCGGTGGCGCCCGGCGCCCGACGATCCTCCCGCCGACGTCATCGTCGCCGATCCGTCACGCCCGGGCCTGGGCCGGCCCGGCGTGGCCGGCGTCGTCGCGTCGGGAGCGGCCCGGCTGGTACTGGTGAGCTGCGATCCCGCCTCGCTGGCCCGGGACGTAACCCTGCTCGCTGAGCAGGGTTACCGGCTGTCCGGCGTGACCCTGGTCGACGCCTTCCCCGACACCTTCCACGTCGAGACGGTCAGCCGCTTCGACCGGGTGGGGCCGCCGCCGATCCGGTGAGCGCGGCCAGCGCAGCGCCGACCGCGTCGATGGCGGCCGGGTCCCGCAGCTCGTCGGACCCCTTGTCAGCAGCCGCCACCCCCACCGTCGCCGACACCACGATGGTCGAGCCCTGGGCCCGCAGCGTCTGCTCGATGGCGCCGCGGCCGTGGGCGCACCCGTCCGGGCGGGGCGACGCGCAGAGGATGGCCACCCGCTTGCCGTAGAGCTCGCCCGACCCCACGATCCAGTCGAGGGCGTTCTTGAGCACGCCGGGGAGGCTGTGGGCGTACTCGGGACTGGCGATCAGCACGCCGTCGGCCGACCCGATCTGCGTACGCAGGGCGGTGACCACTTCGGGCGGCGGGCCGTCACGCTCGATGTCGGGATTGAACGGGGGGACGTCACCCACCGGGACGGCGTCGACCACGTCCACCCCCTCCGGCGCCACCCGGTGGGCGGTGCGCAGCAGGGCGGCGTTCGACGAGTGGGCCTGGAGGCTGCCGGCGATGGCGACGATCCGCATCCGGTCGATCATGGCACCGCAGGTCGGGTTCCCCTCAGGCTGCGACCGCGCTCGCCCGCTGGACGACCCGGCCCCGGCACAGGCGGATCGAGTGATCGGCCCGGGTAGCGACCGCCGGGTCGCGTGTCGCCATGACGACGGTCTGGCCGAAGGCGTCCACCATGCGCCGGAGGAAGGCGGCCAGCCCGGTCCCGGCGGCGACATCGTCGGCGAGGATCAGCTTCGGCCAGCAGGCCAGCTCGCGCACGGCCGCGGCCCACTGCGGGCCGTCGTCGGGCTGGGCCGTGGTCCCGAGGATGGCCTCGAACCAGGCCGCCTCCGACGTCGAGGCGCCCGAGAGCGCTGCGATGCGTTCGTCGCAGAGGCGGCGGAGGGGGCGGGAGCGGAGGCTGGTCAGGTCGACGTCACCGATCAGCACGTGACCCGACGTGAGCTGCTCGTCTCCGGCCAGGCAACGCAGAAGCGTCGACTTCCCCGATCCTGCCGGACCGAGGATGGCGGTGAAGCCGCCGGGCGCCACGGCCAGCGATACCCCGTCGAGGCTGCGGGCCGGCTGGCCCCTTCGGCCGACCACCGCGTCCCGGAAGCGGGCGCTCGGCGCCGACCCGTCGGACAGGGTCGATCGACTGGGTCGGATGCGCAGCGCCATCACGCTGATCATCGGCCGGCGGGGCGGCCCGCTGAAGGGTGCTGTGGTAGCTCTCGCACTTGCCACCGGATGCGACCGGTCACGGGATCGAGCTTTGACGCGTCTCCGCAGAGCGGGCGTGTCAACGGCCAACCACCCGGCATCACCGAGCAACTCCCAGTGCCCGCTCCTGCCGGGCGAAACCGTGGGGCATGCGCGAGCTCGGCTTCTGATCAGGTCGACGGCCATCGGTTGATGTTGGGACAGAGCGCTCGCGACTGAATCTCGCCGCCTTGCGAAGGTCGCCGATGGACTGTCTCCGATCGCCGGCTTCCTCAGCAGCCGATGGGTGACGTGCGAGTCACTACCGAGGTAGCATCGCGGGTAGGATAATGGTAGCATTCCACCTATGAAGCTCAGTGTGAGCCTGTCCGACGGCGATGTCGAGTTCATTGACCACTACGCCAACGAGCACGCGGTCGACTCCCGGTCAGCGGTCGTCCATCGTGCCCTCGCACTCCTTCGCGCCAACGAGCTCGGCGCCGACTACGCCGCGGCCTGGGAGGAGTGGGCGTCGCCGGATGCCGAGCTCTGGGATGCCACCGTTACGGACGGCATCCTCGGCTGATGCGGCGGGGCGATGTGGTCTGGGTCGACCTCGACCCCGTCCGAGGGAGCGAGGCCGAGAAGCGCCGTCCGGCCGTCGTCGTGAGCAACGATGGTGCCAACCGCACGGCGCAGCACCTGGCCCGAGGCGTGGTCACCGTTGTGCCGATCACCAGCCAGACCAGCACGGTCTATCCGTTCCAGGTACTCCTTCCCGCGAGATCCTGCGGGTTGCCGAAGGCGTCCAAGGCTCAGGCCGAGCAGATCCGATCCGTCGCCGTGCAACGGATCGGAACGGTCGCCGGACGGCTGCCAGCGGACCTGCTCGCCGTGCTCGACGACGCCATGCGGCTCCACCTCGGCCTCTGAAGCAGCCCGGGCCGCTGAGCTCTCCGGGACTGAAGCCCGGAGAGCTCAGCCGCCGCCGTTGCTGCGGTTGGCGAAGGCGGAGAGAATCTCGATCGGGATCGGGAAGATGAGCGTCGAGTTCTTCTCGGTGGCCACCTCGGCGAGGGTCTGCAGGGTGCGAAGCTGGAGGGCGCCGGGGCTGGAGGTCAGCCGCTGGGCCGCCTCGGCCAGCTCCTGGCTGGCCTCGAGCTCACCGGTGGCGGCGATGACCTTGGCCCGCCGCTCCCGTTCCGCCTCGGCCTGGCGGGCCATGGCCCGTAGCAGCTCGGGCGGCAGGGTGATGTCCCGGATCTCGACCTGGCGCACCTCGACGCCCCACGCTCCCGTGGACTGGGCGATCTTCACCCGCAGCTCGTCGTTCACCGTCTCGCGGTGGGCCAGCAGGTCGTCGAGCTCGAAGCGGCCGATGATCGACCGCAGGCTGGTCATGGCCACCCGCTGGCTGGCGAAGCGGAAGTTGTCCACGCCGAGTATGGCCTGTACCGGGTCGAGGACCTTGAAGTAGACGACGGCGTCGACCTGGATGGTGACGTTGTCGGCGGTGATGGCCGCCTGGGCCGGGATGTCGACCACCTCGACCCGCAGGGTGACCTTCACCACCCGGTCGA
>JALYYN010000436.1 GCA_030946525.1 Actinomycetota bacterium
CTGCCCCGATGAACACCGATGCCTCGATGACGGCCTTCCGTTCGAGCAGGAGAGGGACGAACCGATGAGAATCGCCATCGCCGCCGACCATGCCGGCTATCGCCTGAAGGGCGTGGTGATCGCCCACCTGGGCGACAGCGGCCACGAGGTCGTCGACCTCGGCACCCATTCGGAGGAGTCCGTCGACTACCCGCCGTTCTGCGCCGCCGCTGGCCGGGCCGTGGTCGACGGGCAGGCGGACTTCGGCATCGTGATCGGCGGCAGCGGACAGGGCGAGCAGATCGCCGCCAACAAGGTCAACGGGGTGCGGGCCGCCCTCTGCCACGACGAGTTCACCGCCCGGCTGTGCCGCCAGCACAACAACGCCAACGTGGTCGCCTTCGGCGCCCGGGTGCTGGCCGATGCCTACGCCCTGCGCATCGTCGACCTGTTCCTGACCACCGACTTCGAGGGCGGCCGCCACCAGCCCCGCATCGACCAGCTGGCCGCCATCGAGCGCGAGGAGTGCGAGAAGCGGGGCGCTCCCCCGGCCTGACCCGGGCGGCCCTCAAGATTCGCGCCCAGCCGGTCGATACAGACGGTCAGCGGCGACGACGGAAGGCGGAACGCGACATGATCCCCACCCAGGGCCAGGACGTCTTTTCCACGGGCACAGCGGCGCCCGTCATCGCCCGCGACGACCTGGCGTCGCCCGGCCAGCGGTTGGCCGCCGCGTTCATCGACGGGCTGGTGCTGTTCGTCCCAATGGTCGTCGTTCTCGCCCTGACCTGGGACGCCAACGCCGACCCGAACAGGACTGTCGCCTCCCTCCGGTGGCCGCTCGTAGCGGTGGGACTGCTGACGGCCGTCTACCAGGTCGTCGGCGTGGCCCTCTGGGGCAAGACGGTCGGGAAGCTGCTGGTCCACATCCGCATCTGTTCGGCCGACGATCTGGGCCGGCCCGGCTGGGTCCGGGCCCTGATCCGCTGGGGGATCTTCTGGATCGTGGGGTGGATCCCGTTCCTGGGCGGTCTGGCGTCGATCGCCTTCATCCTGCCCCTGCTGTGGACGCTCAAGCGCCAGGGTGTGCACGACATGGCCGCCGGGACCCTGGTGGTGAGGGACGGGGTCTGACCCGACCGGCCGGGCGTGGGTCTAGAACGCCCCCTCCAGGACCTCGATGGCGCCGGCCAGGACCGACGCCACGTCGAAGCGGATGTCGGTGGGTCGCATCGGCGCGTCCTCCAGCCAGCGGGCGGCCAGGTGGCGGAGGCGGACCTGCTTGTCGCGAGTTACGGCCTCGACCGGGGCGCCGAAGGCGTCGGACGACCGGGTCTTGACCTCACAGAACACGAAGGTGCGGCCACGGCGCACGACCAGGTCGAGCTCACCGGCGCGGCAGCGCCAGTTGCGGGCGAGGATCTCGTAGCCGTGCTCGAGGTACCAGGCCGCCACCGCCTCCTCGCCGCTGGCCCCGAGCGCCCGGCGGGCCTGCGTCACCGGCTCACGGGTCGCTGCGGATCTTCTCGATGTTGACGTCCTTGAACGTCACGATCCGGACCGACGCCACGAAACGGGCGGGGCCGGGGCGGTAAATGTCCCAGACCCAGGCGTCGCGCAGCTCCAGCTCGAGGTGGCTGCGGCCTCCCTCGGTGTCGTCCCGCACCTGCATGTCGACGGTGTTGGCCAGGTAGAAGCGGCGCTCGGTCTCCACGACGTAGCCGAAGAGGGGCAGGACGTCCCGGTACTCCTTGTAGAGCTGGAGCTCCATCTCGGTCTCGTAGCGCTCGAGGTCCTCTTCGCTCATGACCTCACTGTACGACCGATCCACGACAATTCGGCGATCGCCGACCGGTCAGAGGAACGAGACGTGGTTCAGCGGCCACAGCCGGACGAAGGCCCGGCCCACCACGGTCGACTCCGGGACGGGCCCGAACACCCTGCTGTCGGAGGAGTTGCCCCGGTTGTCGCCCATGACCCACAGCGTGTGGGGCGGGACGACCACGGCGGCGAAATCGCCGGTGGTGACGCTGGGCTGCAGGTACGGCTCGGTCAGCGGCCGCCCGTCGATCAGGATGTGCCCGGCGTGGGCCTCGACCCGCTCGCCCGGCAGGGCGATCACCCGCTTGATGTACTCGTCGGTCGACGGGGCGGCCAGCCCGATGGACTGGACCACGCCGCGCACGAGGCGCACCGGCAGGGCGGACGTGTCCGGCAACCGCTCTCCGGGGGCGTCGAAGACGACGATGTCGCCCCGGTGGGGGTCGTGCAGGCGGTAGGCCATCTTGGAGACGACGACCCGGTCGTTGATCTGCAGCTGCGGGAGCATCGAGCCCGAGGGGATGTAGAAGGCCTGGGCGACGAAGGTCTTGACGATCACCGCGAGGATCACCGCGGTCACGACCAGGACGCCGACCTCCCGGACGACCCGTACCGCCGACGAGCGCTCCGGAGCGGGGTCCTCGGGGCCGGCGCCCTCGAGCGTGGCGCCCGGTGCGCGGGAGGTCACCTGACGGTGCGCTTCTCCTTGATCTTGGCCTTCTTCCCGATCCGGTCCCGGAGGTAGTACAGCTTGGCCCGCCGCACGTCGCCGAAGGTGATGACCTCGATCAGCGACACGATCGGCGAGTGGACCGGGAACGTGCGCTCCACGCCGACACCGAAGCTCACCTTGCGGACGGTGAAGGTCTCCCGGACGCCGGAGCCCTGGCGGCGGATGACCGCGCCCTGGAACACCTGGACCCGTTCCCGGTTCCCCTCCACCACGCGCACGTGGACCTTCAGCGTGTCGCCCGGGCCGAAGCGCGGGATGTCGTCGCGAAGGCTGTCGCGGTCGACCAGATCGGTGGGGTTCATGGCGCGCTCGACTCCTGCGACGGGTACTCCGGGGACATCCCACGGTACTCGCCCAGGTCGAACTCCTCCAACAGGCGCCGGTCGGCGGCGTCGAGACCGCCCCGGGCAACGATGAGATCGGGCCGGCGGGCCAGTGTCCGGGCTACCGCCTGGGCTCGCCGCCAGCGGGCCACCCGCCCATGGTCGCCCGACCGCAGCACCTCGGGCACCTCCCATCCCCGGAACTCGGCGGGCCGGGTGTAGTGGGGGAACTCGAGCAGGCCGTCCACGAAACTCTCCTCCCCCGCCGACGCCTCGTTGCCCATCACGCCCGGCACCAGCCGGGTCACCGCCTCGACCACCACGAACGCCGCCGCCTCGCCACCGGCCAGCACGTAATCCCCGATCGACAGCTCCCCGTCGACCAGGTGCTCGCGGACCCGCTCGTCGACCCCCTCGTAGCGACCGCACAGCAGCGAGAAACCGCCGCCCGCGGCCAGCTCGAGGGCCACGGCCTGGTCGAAGCGGCGCCCTCCGGGGTCGAGCAGGAGCAGTGGCCGGGGCGGCTGCACCGCCTCCACCGCCCGGAACACCGGCTCGGGCGACAGCACCATCCCCGCCCCGCCCCCGAACGGGCTGTCGTCGACCGACCGGTGCCGGTCGGTGGCGTGCTCGCGGAGGTCGTGGACGCGGACGTCGACCACGCCCCGCTCCCGGGCCCGCCCGAGCAACCCGCCGGCCAGGGCCGGCTCGAGGATCTGGGGCAGGACGGTGAAGATGTGGATGTCCATCGGCGCCACTGTCTACCGCCTGGTCGGTTCAGTCAGGCGGCGACGAGCATGAACGCCTTCGACCCGACGATCGGAGGTCCGGTGAAGGTCCAGTCGACGGTGATCGTGTAGACCCCGGGCGGTGCCTGGGTGCAGGAGTAGGCGCCGCCGGCGCAGATCCTCTGGTCGAAGGTCGCCTTCTGGGTCATCGTCCCACCTGCGCCGATGGTCGTGAGGCCGAAGGGGCCCCCTTCGCCGATCAGCATGCCCGTGTCGCCGACCGGCTGCCCCGCGGGCCCACTGAACCGGGACGACCCGGAGTACCCGTTGGCGACGCATGGCGCCCCCGACCGGTTGCGGAGGGTGGCGAGCGCCGAGACCAGCTCCCCCGGTCGGTAGGTGGCCTTGTCGGTGACCACGTCGACGCTGAGCTGGGCCCCCGAGCATGGGGGAGGGACGGCGGTGGTGGTGGTCGTCGACGCCGGCGGTCGGGTGGTGGTGGGCCGGGGCACGGTGGATGCCGGGGCGGCGGGCCGCGTCGTCGACGAGGTTCCCGGCGTGGCCTCGCTGGTCGGGGGGACGATGGTGGTGGTCGCCTCGGTGGTGGCGACCGCAGTGGTCGTGGCCCCCGAGGAGCTGATGATGGCGCGCTCGCCGCTGCAGGCGCCCAGGGCGACGGCCACGACGATCCCCAGGGCCAGCTTCGGCAGGGTCACGGGCCGCTCCTCGAATGGTCAGGTAGCCCCCAGCGTAGATGCCCCGGCGGGAAGGGCGGTCCCGGTACTGCCGGGCGACGCGACACAGTGGTGGTGGATGGGCGTCGTCATCACCCTGCGGGGCCTTCGTCACAC
>JALYYN010000454.1 GCA_030946525.1 Actinomycetota bacterium
CCACGAGCTGGCTGACCGCCCGGACGGTCGCGACATCCGCACGGCCGACCCGATCGCCGGCGGTCTCCCGGGGCTTGTCGTCCGGTCCCACGAGGAGGTCCAATCGGACGATCTCCACCGCATCGACCGTTCGCCCCCCGAGCTCGAACGTGAGCGGCGACGCGAGCTTCGAGTCGACTTCGATGATGGCGCGCCGGAGGTCCGCATCGGTGGTGGCCCCGCGCTCATGGGCCTGGCGGAACGCAGCGAGCGTCAGGTGGGTGCGTGCCCGCAACCACCGCCGGGCGACGGCGGTGGCGTCGTCGAAGGGCAGGTGCTGCAGGCCGAGGAGGGGATCGACCGCCACGAAGCTTGTCAGCGGCCAGAGCGGAGCGATGATCTCCGCCGCTTTGGAGACGTCGGCGAGGAGTTCGGTGTTGTCGGTGAATCGTCCACGGGCGCCGTCGACCGGGTTGCTCATCTCGATCGTGTCGATCGGGCCAGCTCCAGGTCCGGCCGAAGATGGCGGGATTCCGGAACGGGCGCGACTCCGGTCGAACTGCCTCTGGTCGTCAACGAGGAGGCGACGGGCGCCGAGGTGAGCGCGAACGCGTACACCCGGAGGCGGAACCGGCGCATCCGCTCCCCTGGAGTGAGCCAGACGACGGCGACCGCAAGGGCGATCGTCGCGAGCGTGGCAACGAGGACGGCGGCACTGACCGGCTCGGTGACCTCGCCGGGAAGGGCACGAGCGACGAAGGTCTCCACAAGGGTCAGTCCACCGACGTAGGCGAACACTCCGGCGGCGGCACCGAAGGCCGCGGTTGCGACCGCCGGGACGGGCCGGTACGGCGCCGACCGCAGCCACCCACCGACGGCCCGGGCTGCCGTCGCCCACGCAAACACCGTCACGAGCACCCGAGCCGCCGTCGACAGGTGCGGGTGGAAGGTCAGGTACGCGGCCCAAACTGCTGCGGCCGGCACAAGCAGAGCGACGCCCAGCCGGACGCTCCGGGTGACGACATTCGGGGTAGGGCGTTGCCGCTGGCGGTGATGGGCCGTTACCGAGCCGCCGGCCCCGAGGAAAAGCGCTGCTTTGTACATGCCGTGGCCGACGATGTGGAGCAACGCCGCGGGGAGCGCTCCTATGGCCACCTGCGCCGTCATGAACCCCATCTGCCCCGCAGTGGACCACGCCAGGTTGCCCTTCACGTCGGTGCGCACCAGCATCACGGTCGTCGCGTAACCGGCAGTGACGGCACCCGCGGCGAACGCCAGGTGGGTCGCCACGGCCGACGCCCCGAACACCGGGGCGAGCCGCACCAGCAGCATGCCGGCGCCGTTGACCACGCCTGCGTGGAGCAGCGCCGACACCGGCGTCGGCGCGGCGATCGTGGACGGCAGCCACTGGTGCACGGGTACGAGCGCGGACCGGGAAATGCCGGCAACGGCGAGGAGCACGGCGACCACCGCCAACACGTTCCCACCGAGCACCGGGATCGACGCGTTGGCGAGCTCCCTCGCGGCCACGGCCGGCGAGCGGAGATCGATCTCGCCGACGGAGACGATGGCGAGCAGCGTGGCCATCAACAGCGCGCCGTCTCCCACCCAGAGGCTGCGGAGCGTCCGCCGGGCCGAGCGCCGCGCCGGTTGCCAGGTGGCCCGGTGGGTCACCAGCGCAGCCAATGCAAGGCCGGCCACGATCCAGGCGACGCACAGCAGGCCGAGGGTGGCGGCGAAGGCCACCGACGTCGTCGCCGCGGTCAGCAGCGAGGCCAGTACGACGAAGCGGCGCGCGAAAAGATCCCCCTGCAGGTTACGGCCGGCGAAGGACTGTACGACCAGGCCGACGCCGGTGGTGAGCAAGCCCAACAGAACGGTGAGGCGACTTGCATACAGGCCAACGAGCGCATGGCCATCGGCCCCCTCGACCACGGCTGCCACGGGTCCGCTCACAGTCACGACGACCGCCACGACGACCGCGGCGACGAACGCAGCAGAGGCCGCTCGTACCCCCCACCGGGACGCCCGATCTCCGGCAGGGCGCACCAGGGCGATCGCCGCGGCGGCGATGACGGGCAGCGCGGGGACGACGATCACCAACGCCTGGGACAGCGTCATCTCGACCTAGGCCCCCTGCTCAGCAAATGCTTGACTGCCATTTGGTTGTTAGGCGCTGTCCCCGTTGCCGCCCGACCCCGAGAGGCGGGAGATGTCGACCGCCACACCAATCGCCCCTGCGGAACGCGCCGCGCCGATGTCACCAGGCCCGAGACCCCCTTGCGCGTAGACGGGCAGCGGGCTGACTGCGACCAATGCCCGGAGGCCGTCCCAGCCGAGCGTCTGGTCAGTGGGGTGCGAGGCCGTGGGGAGAACCGGCGACACGAGGGCGACGTCGGCACCCAGCGCAGCGGCGCGCTCGAGGTCCCGTGTGGTGTGCGCTGACACCGCCCACAGGCGCGTCGGCGGCCGCTCTGTGAGGCCGGCCAGCGCGGCGGCGCTGCTGTGCAGCCCGCAGGCACCGGCCTGGCGCGCCTCCAGCGCCGTCCCGGAGAGGAGGAGGCGCAGCCCGGTGCCCTGCCGGAGTTGGCGCAGCCGGCGGGTGAGCTGGATGCGCTGACCAGGCGCGAGCTCCAGGGCTCGCACGATCAGGAGGCGCAGGCCGCCGGCTGCCAACCGCGGAACCCTCGCCAGCAGCTCCTCAGGAGCGCCCGGAGTGTGGTTCACCCGGGCGACCCCCACCAGCTCAGGAAGCGTCAACGTGGCAAAGGCGAGCTCGTTGCTCGGAAGTAGTGGCCCGACCGTGGGACGGGCGGGGTCCACCCATGCCACCTGCTGGCCTTCCCTCCCCTTCGGCTCGCCCGACCACCGGCGCACGTTGAACCAGTGCAGCCGCACCCGCTTGGCCGGGAAGTCGTGTTCGTAGACCCGCCATGGCGCGAGTTCGAGCGCGCGGACGCCGACCTCCTCCATCAGCTCGCGAGCTGCGGCCTGGACTGGGCTCTCGCCGGGCTCGATCTGGCCCCCGGGGAGCTCCCAGAAGCCGGCTGCGTCCTTGCCGGGTTTGCGCTGCGCCAGCAACACGCGCCCGTCGGAAGCGCGGAGCACGCCGACCGCCACGTCAACCACCGGACGACCGAGGAGGGGTAGACGGCGGGACGGCAGCATCAGTCCGGCCAGACGCGTTCCGGGTGCAGCGCGCCAGATCGCTTTGGCGACTGCGTCGTCGCCCCGTCCTCAGGTGCTCGCCTCCGGGTCTGCGACGGGGGGCCTGCCTCCCCATTGGCATCCCTGGCCGGTGCGTCTTGGGCGATGGGTTCGCCGTCGGCGTCGAGCAGTCCGGTGCCGTCCTTCGACGCCGCCCTCGTCGGCTCCTGGGCCGGGAGGTTGTCGATCGGGGCTTGGAACTCCGGGGTGTCTGCGGGAGCAAGGCTCGCTGGGGTGTCAATCGGAGCTTGGCTCTCGGGGGCGTCAATCGGAGCCCGTTGGGTGCGGTCCTT
>JALYYN010000237.1 GCA_030946525.1 Actinomycetota bacterium
TCAGGGGGGTGGCCGGCGAGGCACCCGAGTCCCTGGTCGGCGAGCCGCTGCCGGCCGGCGCCGGCCCGGCCGACTACGTCGTGGCGTCGGGCCAGCCGCTGGCGCTGGCGTCGAGGGCCGGCGACCCGAGGGCCGCCGAGGGCCTGGCCGCCGCCCTGGGGCGTCCGCCGGGGAGCGTGCTGTGCGTGCCGTGCGAGGTCGACGACGCCGTCGTCGGCGCGCTGGAACTGGTGGACAAGGCGGCCGGCGCCAGCTTCTCCTTCGACGACGTGGATCTGGCCACCCTGCTCGCCGGGATCGCGGCGGTGGCGATCGTGTCGGCCGGTGGGGACCGGGCGCCGGGCGGGCCGGCCTCGCCCTCTCCCTCGGACGTGGCCGACGCGCTGGCCCGGATGGCGGCAACCGCCCCGGCCCGCTACGCGGCGGTCGCCGAGGTTGTCCTCGCCCTCGTTCCCGGAGACGGCCTGTAGGGGCCCGTTGGTAGGGTCCCGTCGTGACGGCTGGCTCGACACGTGGCTGACGAAGGGCCCATGCGCCCGGCTTACACCCGGGACTCCACCGTGCTGCGCCTGCCGGGCGCCATCTCCCTCGACGACCTGTCGCCGGCGTGGGCCTGGGGCGGGGCCACCGGCGCCGGGGTACGCGTGGCCGTCGTCGACAGCGGGGTGGAGGCGGACCATCCGGCCCTGGAGGGCTGCGTCGACGTCGACGGGGGCCTGGAGGTCACCGTCGACGACGACGGGAACGCGGTCGACCACCCCGGTCCCCATGGCGACTCCTTCGGCCACGCCACCGCGGTCGCCGGGATCATCCATTCCATCGCCCCCGACGCCCGCATCACCAGCGTGAAGGTCCTCGGCACCGGCCTGGGCGGCAAGGCGGCGGGGTTCCTGCGAGGCCTGGGCTGGGCGGTGGAGCAGGGCTTCGACGTCATCAACCTCTCCCTCGGCACCACCCGCCGGGACTGGGCCCTGCCCTTCTACGAGGTGTGTGACCAGGCCTACTTCCGTGGGTGCCTGGTGGTGACCGCGGCCAACAACGTGACCCGCACCAGCTTCCCGTCGATGTACGGGTCGGTCACCAGCGTGGCGTGCAACCTGGCCACCGACCCGTTCCGGTTCCACTACAACCCCGACCCGCCGACGGAGTTCCTGGCGCCGGGGATCGACGTCGACGTCGCCTGGCGGGGTGGGACCTACCTGACCGGCACCGGCAACTCCTACGCCGCCCCCCACATCGTCGGCATCGCCGCCCTGATCCGGTCGAAGCACCCCGAGCTGCGGCCCTTCCAGGTCAAGACCGTGCTGTGGGCGACGGCGGCCAACGTGCGGGAAGCACCGCGGGCCGCCGGCCGCCTGTCGCAGATGTTGCGGCCGATGACCACGTCGGTGCGGGCCACCGCCGCCCTCCGCCCCCAGGGCTGAGGTCCGATCGGGCGGAACGGCGGAGCACCCCGTCCGTCACCGGGAGCAGGGCCCTGTAACCGGGAGCGGCCTCGAGCGTCTATGCGTGCAAGGGAGGAAAGGGGCCCGACGATGCGACAGTCTCGCTACAACGTGTGGGTGGAGCATGCAGGTTCTTCGTACGTCTTCAATGGTGTGAGCGGCGCCATGGTGCGGCTGAGCCAGGCGGACGCCGCCGGGGTGGAGATGTTCCTCGACGGAGACGACGAGGCATGCAGCGCCGCCACGATCGAGAAGCTCACGCTCGGCAGAATGCTGATCGCTGACAGCACCGACGAGCTGAGCCTCCTCAGGACGCGTTATCAGATCAGCAGGAACGACCCGACGCACCTCGGACTGACCCTCGTGACCAGTCTGGGATGCAATTTCGACTGCCCGTACTGCTTCGAGGCCAAGCACCCGTCGATCATGAGCATCGACGTCCAGCAGGCGGTGCTGCAACTGGTCGACGACTCGCTGCCCAACATCAAGGACCTGGCGGTCACCTGGTTCGGGGGAGAGCCCCTGGTTGGCAAGCGGCCCCTCCTTGCCCTCTCCGATACCCTTATCGACCGCTGTGACCGGCACGGCGTTGAATACCGCGCGGCGATTCTCACCAACGGCTGGCTCCTGGACGAACAGACATGCGAACAACTGCGCTCGAGGCGCGTCACGTCGGCCCAGGTCGTGCTGGACGGGCCCCCGGACGTCCATGACCGCATGCGACCGTTGGTCGGTGGGAAGCCGAGCTTCTGGAGGATCGTCGAGAACCTCCGCCACGCCGTCGACTACATGGCTGTCGGCGTGCGGATGAACGTCGATGCTCAGAACGTCGATCGCGCCGAGGAGCTCTTGCAGATCCTTCAAGCCGAAGGCTTGTCCGGGAAGCTCGTGGTTTATCCCGGACAACTCGTGAGCTATGACGACAATCTCCTCGCGCCGGCGGCCAACTACGCCAGCCGGTGCTTCTCGAATCCCGAGTACGCCGGGGTGGCCCTCCGTTTCCAGGCACTCGCAACGCGGTACGGGTTCTCGCCGCCTTCGTTGCCGGCGCCGACCGCCACGCCATGCACGGCAGTCCGAGCCAACGAGATCGTCGTCGGAAGCGAAGGCGAGCTCTACAAGTGCTGGGACGACGTCGGCAACCCGCGGAACAGCATCGGCAACATCCGCGACTACATGAATCCGAACGGGCGACTGGCCAGGTGGCTCGGGTACGACCCGTTCTCGAACGAGGAGTGCCGCGGCTGCATCGCCTTGCCGGTGTGCATGGGCGGCTGTGCCCACCACGCGTTGAACCTTCACCAGTACGAAAACCGCTGCGGGACGTTCCGTCACACCTACGCCGAGCAGGTGACGGCCTTCGCCGCATCGGCGGAGCGCGATGGCGACGGTCGCTCGCAGCCGATCACGCTCATCCGGCGCATGGAGACTCGATAGGCGCAGCCGATGCACGCCGGAACACAGTCGACGAACAACGAAAGGAGCAGCATGGCTGACGAGGAGCAAGGGACGGGATCTCAGTGGTTGCTTGAGCCCGCGCAACCGGACGGGGTACGCATCCTCGTCGAGGTTGGTAGCGAGGCCCAACTCACCGACGATGTACGAAGCTCGTTGGAGAGGCTTGCGAGGGCCCTGCAAGAGCAGGAGCAGGAGATGGCCGAAGTCTCCGGGTTCGCAATGGGGGGCATGCAGATCGGGATGTCGGCGAATGCCGGCCTGCCGGCCTCCGGGATGTCCGCCGGTGATTGCAAGACGTTTTCCTGCACCGTCCATTGGAGCCTTGCGACCCGTTCCGGAACCATGGGGACAGGCGCGCGAGGAGGCGGTGCATAGGAGGCGTCCGGCAGGGCACGTCGCCCGAAGCGCGGCGGCTGAAGACCTCCGCTGGCGTTTGACGAGCGGGCACCCCGCCCGACCTGCGTCAGCGGAGTCCTTCACGGTGTCGGTGTGGGTGTGGGTGTCGGTGCGCCCAGGCGCTCGCGCGCGCTGCCGCTCCTATGGCTACCGCTTCTTCCTGGGCAGCCTCTTCATGGCCCGGTGGACGATGCGGCCCTGCTGGTTGTCGGCCGCCTTGGCCCACGGCTCCCTGCCCGACTCCTCGAGCTCGGCCTGGAGCTTGCGGTAGCTGGCCACCCGCTCGGGGTCGAGGCGGCCCTCGGCCAGTGCCGCCGCCACCGCGCACCCCGGCTCGCCCGTGTGCCGGCAGTCCCGGAACCGGCACGACGCCCCGATCTCCTCGATGTCGGGGAAGGCCAGGGCAACGCCGCCCTCGGCGCCCGTCAGGCCGACCGACCGGAGGCCGGGCGTGTCGATCAGGACCCCGCCGCCCGGCACCACGACCAGGTGGCGGGACGACGTCGTGTGGCGACCCTTGTGGTCGCCCTCCCGCACCGGGCCGATCACCTGCTCGTCCTGGTCCAGGATGCGGTTCACCAGCGTGGACTTGCCGGCCCCCGACGGACCCAGCAGGACGGCCGTCCGGTTGGGGCGGAGGTGGGCGAGCAGGTCGTCGATCCCCTCGCCGGTGGCCGCGCTGGTCAGCACCACGTCCACCCCGACGGCGCGGGCGGCCACCGTCTTGGCCAGCACCTCGGCGTCGGGCACGGCGTCGGACTTGCTGAGGACGACCACGGGCCGGGCGCCGCTGTCCCACGCCAGGACCAGCTCGCGCTCCATACGGTTGAGGTTGAGGGCCCGGTCGAGGGCGCCGACCACCAGCACGATGTCGACGTTGGCGGCCATGAGCTGGCCCTCGCGTTCGAGCGCCGACCAGCGGGGCAGCACGACCTCGACCGCTGGTTCAGGGTCGACCCGGATGGCGACCCAGTCGCCGGTGACGGGCAGCACGTCGGCCGCGGCCCGGACCGTGCCGGAGGAGGTGCGGACGGTGCAGCGGTCACGGTCGACGCGGCCCACCCGGCCGGGCCGGTGGTGGGAATCCGAGACGGAGGTATAGAGGGCGGCGACGCGGTCGTCCCATCCATAGGGAACGAGCGCGTCGGAGGAGGTGGGGGCGGCGCGTGCCGCACTCAAGCGAAGTCGGCCCCCATGGCGTCCCTTCCTGCTCGACGAGAGGCTTGCTCGACGAGAGGGTAGCCTGCGAGGTTGTAGGAGTAATCGCTCTAGGAGTAACCACACCCATGGACACGATCCCGGCCTGGGAGCAACGAGGCGAGTGGCGCGACATCCGCTACGAAGTCGCCGAGGGAATGGCCAAGGTCACCATCAACCGGCCCGAGGCCCGTAACGCCTTCCGGCCGCAGACCATCATGGAGCTGTCCGCCGCCTTCGAGGTGGCCCGTGACGACCCCGAGGTGGGGGTGGTGATCCTCACCGGCGAGGGGCCCCTGGCCTTCTGCTCGGGTGGCGACCAGAAGGTGCGGGGTGACGACGGCTACCGCGACGACCACGGGGTCGGGCGGCTGAACGTGCTCGACCTGCAGATCCAGATACGCCGGCTGCCCAAGCCGGTGGTGGCCATGGTGGCCGGCTACGCCATCGGCGGCGGCCACGTGCTGCACCTGGTCTGCGACCTCACCATCGCCGCCGACAACGCCCGCTTCGGCCAGACCGGCCCGCGGGTGGGCTCCTTCGACGGCGGGTACGGCGCCGGCCTCCTGGCCCGCACGATCGGCCAGAAGAAGGCCAAGGAGATCTGGTTCCTCTGCCGCCAGTACGACGCCCGGGACGCCTTCGACATGGGCCTGGTGAACACCGTCGTCCCCCTCGACCGGCTCGAGGCCGAGACGGTGATCTGGTGCCGGGAGATGTTGCAGCACAGCCCGCTGGCCATGCGGCTGCTCAAGGCGTCGTTCGCGGCGGACACCGACGGGCTGGCCGGCGTCCAGCAGCTGGCCGGCGACGCCACCCTCCTGTACTACCTGTCCGAGGAGGCCCAGGAGGGCCGCGACGCCTACGTGCAGAAGCGCCCCCCGGACTTCTCCCGCTTCCCGAAGCGCCCGTGAGGAGAATCGCACTCGCAAGCAGAGCTTGCTCGGCGAGTTGGATCGTGCTCCAGCTGCCCGGCGGAGCCGGTCAGCCTTCGCCATCCTTCCCGGCCGGCAGCCGGACGGGGGCCGGCTTCGCCGGCGTGGGCGGCCACCGGCGATGCTCATCCGTCGTGGCGGCCTCAGCCCGGGGGTCTCTGTGACGTCGGCGGCCAACTGGGTGCAGGGCGCCCGGCCCCGGACGCTGGGGGCGGCCATATCGCCCGTGCTGGTGGGCACCGCGGTGGCATCCCGGTACGGCGACGTCACCTGGTGGCGGGTCCTGTTCTGCCTGCTGCTCGCCGTCGCCCTGCAGGTGGGGGTGAACTACGCCAACGACTACTCCGACGGGGTACGGGGCGTCGACACCCAGCGCCGCGGGCCGGTCCGGCTGACCGCCTCCGGCCTGGCCGCCCCGGCCACCGTGAAGCGGGCCGCCCTGCTGTCGTTCGCAGTCGGCGGCCTGCTCGGCATCGTCCTGGCCGCGGCCGTGGACTGGCGGCTGGTCCTCGTCGGCGCCGCCTCGATCGCTGCCGCCGCCCTGTACTCGGGCGGGCCGAAGCCGTATGCCTCCTCGGGCCTGGGCGAGGTGATGGTCCTGGTGTTCTTCGGCTTCGTGGCCACCTGCGGGTCGGCCTACGTCCAGCTCGTCCGGGTGCCATGGCTGGCGGTCGCCGCGGCCGTGCCCGTGGGCCTGCTGGCCTGCGCCATCCTGCTGGTCAACAACCTGCGCGACGTCGACTCCGACCGCCAGGTGGGCAAGCGGACACTCGCGGTTCGGGTGGGCAAGGCCCGCACCCGCCGCCTGTACCGGCTCAGCATCGTCCTCAGCCTGGTGGTCGTCGCCGCCCTGGCGGCCAAGGCACCGGGCGCCCTGCTGGCCCTGGCCGCCGCCCCCCTGGCCGTCCCCCCGCTGCGCATCGTGTCCTCCGAGGCCGACCCGCCGTCGCTGGTCCGGGCCCTCGTTGCCACCGGCCGCCTGCAGCTCGTCCTGGCCGTCCTCCTCGCCGCGGGCCTGGCGGTGTGACGCCCCTGGCCGAGTTCCCGGTGCGGTTGCCGCTACGGGCGCCGCTCGGAGGCCGGACCCACCGCGACGCGGTGCTGCTGCGGGGGCCCGCCGGCTGGGGGGAGTGGTCGCCGTTGCCCGGGTATCCCTCGGACCCGGCCGCCTGCCGCCGGGCCGCCGAGGAGGCCGCCTGCGGGGAATGGCCGCCGCCGGTCCGTCGCCGGGTCGAAGTCAACGCACTGGTCCCGGGCGTCGCCCCCGACGAGGCCGCCGCGCTCGCGTCCACGGCCCTCACCGATGGCTACACGTCGTTCAAGGTCAAGGTGGGCGACGAGGACGGCAATGATCGCGTCGCCGCGGTGCGGGACGCGGTCGGCCCCCACGCCCGGCTGCGGGTCGACGCCAACGGGGCGTGGCCCGTCGTCGACTCCGCCGTCCTCGCCATCGCCCGGATGTCACGGTTCGACCTCGAACTGGTCGAGCAGCCGGTCCCCACCATGGAGGGCCTGGCCGAGGTCCGCCGCCGGGTGCCGGTGCCGGTGGCGGCCGACGAGTGCGTGCGCAACCTGGACGACGCCCGCCGCCTCGCCGCCCTCGGCGCCGCCGACGCGGTCGTGCTCAAGGCGCAGCCCCTGGGCGGTGTGGCCGCCGCCCTGGAGGTGGCGGAGGCAGCAGGGATGCCGGTCGTCGTGTCGTCGATGTACGAGACATCGGTCGGCCTCGCCGCCGGCCTGGCTCTGGCCGCCGCGCTCGACGAGCTGCCCTTCGCCTGCGGGCTGGGGACGGCCGTGCTGCTGTCAGCGGACGTCGTCGCCGAACCGCTCGTCCCCGTAGGCGGGTTCCTCGACCTGCGCCGCCCGGCGCCCGACCTGGCGCTGCTGGCCCGCTACGGAGTAGGCGGATGAAGGACCAGGAAGGCGGCCAGCAGCCGGCAGAAGCTGATCGGTCGCTCGAGGTGGGCGGCGTGGCCGGCGCCGGCCAGGGCCACGACCTGGGCGGCGTGGCCGATGGCGTCGCCCATGGCCTGGGCCAGCCGGGCGTAGCGCTCGTCGTCCTGGCCCGCCACCGCCAGGACCGGCATCGAGAGGGCGGCCAGCCGCGACCACAGCGGCTCCTGCACCCCGGCGCCGAGGGCCCGCAGTGCGCCGGCCAGGCCCTCCGGCCTGTTGGCCAGGCGGGCCGCGAGGTCGTCCGGGTCGGGCGTGAACGAGCGGAACAGGGGTTGGGCAAGCCACTCGACCAGGAAGGCGGCGGTGCCCATTCGCTCGATGTCGTCGGCCAGGGCGTCGTCGGCCCGGCGGCGGGCGGCGCGCTCGGCGGCGTCGGCCAGCCCCGGCGACGCCCCCACCAGGACGAGGGCCTGCACCAGGTCCGGACGGTCCGCCGCCAACCGCAGGCAGAGGCGGCCGCCCAGCGAGTACCCGACGTAGGTCGCCCGGCCCCCGGCGTCGCCGATGGCCGCGGCCGTCTCGGCGAAGCCCATGCGGACCTCCGACGATCCACCATGGCCGGGAAGGTCGACCCGCACGATCTGGAACGTGTCGGCCAGCACCGCGGCGAGGGGATCCCACGACCGCAGCGTCTGGGTGAAGCCGTGGACAAGGACGACGCGATCGGGTCCGCGCCAATCGAACACCCGGTGCAGGGCCCCGCTCACCGGGAGATCATCGCGTGAGTACGGCCGACCTGAACGCGGCCGACCTGAACGCGGCCGACCTGAACGCGGCTGACCTGAACACGGCACTGTCCCGGACCCTCGTCGACGAGTGGGTGCGGGCGGGGGTCAGCCTCGCCGCCGTCAGCCCGGGCTCGCGCTCGACGCCCCTGGCCCTGGCCCTGGCCGGCGACAGCCGCCTCGACGTGCAGGTGTTCCTGGACGAGCGGTCGGCGTCGTTCTTCGCCCTGGGGGCGGCCAAGGCGTCGGGGCGGCCGGTGGTGCTGCTGTGCACGTCGGGCACCGCCGCCGCCGAGTTCCACCCCGGGGTGCTGGAGGCGTTCCACGCCCGGGTGCCGTTGGTGGTCTGCACCGCCGACCGCCCGCCGGAGCTGCGTGACACCGGCGCCGGCCAGGCCGTGGACCAGCTCAAGCTGTACGGGGACGCGGTGCGCTGGTTCGCCGAGGTGGGCGCCCCGTCGCCGGCCGACGCCGGGGGGCCGTACTGGCGGTCGATCGCAGCCCGGGCCGTCGCCGCAGCGTCGGGGCCTCCCGCCGGCCCCGTCCACCTGAACCTGGCCTTCCGAGAGCCGCTGGTCCCTACCGGCGCCGACGTCGCACTGCCGCCCGGACGGGCCGACGGCGCCCCGTGGGTGACCTCCTCAGCCCACCCGCCGCGGCCCCATCCCGACGACATCGAGCAGCTGGCCCTCCTGGTGGCGGGGACCCCCCGCGGCGTGGTGGTCGCCGGCTGGGGGGCCGGCGTCGACCCCGTCTCGGTGGAGCGCTTCTCCGCGACGGCGGGTTGGCCGGTGCTGGCCGACCCGATCTCCGGGGTGCGCCAGGGGCCCAACGCCGTCTCGACCTACGACGCCATGCTCCGGTCGGCGCCGGTGGCGAGGAGCCTGCGCCCCGACGTGGTGCTCCGCCTCGGCGCCCCGCTCACCGGCAAGACGGTCACGTCCTGGCTCGACCCCTCGGTGCCGCAGCTGGTGGTCGACCCCGATGGCGCCTGGCTCGACCCGCTCCGTGCGTCGGCCGGGCGCATCGTCGCCGACCCGACCGCCCTGCTCGACGCGGTCAGCCTGTACCTCCTCGACCGGGGCGACCCGGCGCGGGCCCGGTCGTTCTGGCTCGGTTCCTGGCTGCAGGCCGAGGCTGCCACCCGCCGGGTCGTCGACGGCCTGCTCGACGGGTGGCCGGAGCCCTTCGAGGGACGGGTGGCACGAGACCTGGTCGCCGCCCTGCCCGGCGGGGCCACTCTGGTCGTCGGCTCGAGCATGCCGGTTCGGGACGTCGAGTCCTTCGCCAGGCCCCGTGCCGGGCTCCGGTTCCTGTCGAACCGGGGGGTGAACGGGATCGACGGGTTCGTGTCGACGGTGCTGGGCGTGGCTGCGACGGTCGGCGACCGGGAGGGGCCGGTCGTCGCCCTCTGCGGCGACCTGACCTTCCTGCACGACGCCGGCGGCCTCCTCGGCGCCACCCGTCGCGGCCTTGACGCCACCTTCGTCGTGGTCGACAACGACGGCGGCGGGATCTTCTCCTTCCTTCCCCAGGCCCGATCCGAGGCCGGGCCCGGCATGGGCGGGCACTTCGAGACGCTGTTCGGGACGCCCCAGGGCGTGGATCTCGCCGCCCTGGCCGGCGTGCACGGTATGGCCGCCGAGCGGGTGACCAAGGCCGGGGACCTCCTGCCCGCCCTCGACCGGGCCCTCGCCGCCGGCGGAGTCCGTCTGGTGATCGTTCCGACCGACCGGGTCGACAACGCCGACCGCCACCGCCGGGTCTGGGAGGCGGCGTCCATTCCGGGCGCCGCCGGAGAAGGGGGAGGAGTTACCCGGCGGCCGATCGGCGGCGGATCAGCATGACGCCGTCGCGGACCGTCGCCATGACGCAGGTCACCCGTTCGTCACGCCGGACCAGGTCGTTGAACGCCCGGATGGCAAGGGTGTCGTCGTCCTGGTCGTCGGCATCGATCACCCGCCCGCTCCACAGCACGTTGTCGGCCACGATCAGGCCGCGCGCCGCGAGCAGCGGCAGCACCGCCTGGTAGTAGTTGGAGTAGTTGGTCTTGTCGGCGTCGATGAAGACGAGGTCGAAGGAGCCTTCGAGGGCGGCGATCGACGCCAGGGCCGGCCCCACCCGGATCTCGATGCGGTCGCCCCAGGGGCTCTCGTCGAAATGGCGGCGCGCGGTGGCGGCCCGCTCGGCGTCGACCTCGCAGGTGACGAGGCTCCCGCCCGGCGGCAGGGCGGCGGCCATCGAGAGGCCGGAGTAGCCGGTGAAGGTGCCGATCTCCAGGATGCGACGGGCGCCGGAGAGCCAGACCAGCGTCTCCAGGAACCGGCCTTCGAGCAGGCCGACCATCATCCCGTGACTCTCCTGGGTCCGGCGGGTCTCGGCCGCGACCGCAGCCAGCAGCGGATCCTCGGGCGTGGTGTGCTCGGCGGCGTAGGCCTCGATCTCGGGAGGGACGACGCCGGTCACCGGGCTGAGCCTAGGCCCGATACCCCGTGACGCAGGCCGTAACCTCGGCCGATGAGCGCGAAGCCGCCGGTGCGGAGGAGCGCCCGCCCATGGCGGCGGCGGTGACTCTCCCCGCCGGCCGGCCGCGGGACAACCAGCGGGCCCGCCTCTACCGGGCCGAGCACGAGGTCGACCCCGGGCGGCGCCTACCGACCGTCCCGGTGCTGCAGGCCTACGTCGACGCCCTGGCCGCCACCGAGTGGTTCCGCACCCGGTGGCCCGACCGGTCCTTCGAGGTCCGCCCCGGCTACGGGCACCGGCGGGCGACGGCGGACGCCGACGGGGTGCTGCAGATGCCGAAATGGGCCCGGAGCGAGCTCGTGGTCCTGCACGAGGTGGCCCACTGCGTCACGCCGTGGACCTTCGCCTCCCATGGCCCGGAGTACGCCGGCGTGCTGCTCTGCCTGGTCCGTCGGGCCATTGGCCCGGGTCCGGCCCAGGCCCTGGAGGACGCCTTCGACCGTCATAGCGTTCGCTGCAGCTCGGCGGCCGTCCCTCCGCCGGTGCCGGCGGTGCCGAACGCGGGATGGCCGAGCAGGGCCCCCGGCGGGCGTTAGTCCGCCCCGCTTCCGGGGAAGCAGACTTCCGGAGAGCCGGCCCGGCTCTGCGAGCCAGCGGGAGGCGCCATGGTCCAGGTCGGGTACACGATGATGTGCGAGCAGGCGGGGCCCCGCCAGCTGGTGGACGACGTGGTCGCCGCCGAGGCGGCGGGGTTCGACTTCGCCGTCATCTCCGACCACTACTTCCCGTGGCTCGACGCCCAGGGCCACTCGCCCTACGCCTGGAGCGTGCTGGGGGCCGCGGCGTGGGCCACCTCGACGATCCCGCTGATGACCTATGTGACCTGCCCGACGTTCCGGTACCACCCGGCGGTGGTGGCCCAGAAGGCGGCGACGGTCCAGCTTCTCTCCGAGGGGCGCTTCACCCTGGGCCTCGGCGCCGGGGAGAACCTGAACGAGCACATCGTCGGAGGCGGCTGGCCGTCGGTCGACGTCCGTCACGCCATGCTCCGCGAGGCGGTGGGGATCATCCGGGAGCTGTGGTCGGGCGGCTACGTCAACTTCGACGGCGAGCACTTCGAGGTGCGCTCGGCCAAGATCTGGGACCTGCCGCCGCAGCCGCCGGACATCGGCATCGCCGTGTCCGGGCCGCAGTCCACCGCCCTCGCCGGCGAGCTGGCCGACGCCATGATCGCCGTGGCGCCCGACCCCGATCTGGGCCCGTCCTTCGACGCCGCCGGCGGGACCGGCAAGCCCCGCATCGGCCAGCTGGCGGTCAGCTACGACGCCGACGCCGGGGCCGCCGTGGCCCGGGCCAAGGAGCAGTTCCGCTGGTTCGCCGGCGGGTGGAAGGTCAACAGCGAGCTGCCGGGCCCGGCGTCGTTCGACGCGGCCAGCCAGTTCGTCCGGGACGACGACATCAGCCAGCAGATCCCCTGCGGGGCCGACGTCGACAAGGTCGTGGAGGCGGTCGGCAAGTTCGCCGATGCCGGCTTCACCCACGTCGCCCTCGTCCAGATCGGCGGCGACCGCCAGCAGCCCTTCATCGATTGGGCGCAGAAGGGCCCGCTGGAGGCCCTGCGCAGCCTGTGATCATCCGTTCTCGGGGAGGGCGGTCGACGTCGGTGCCGGGCGGGCGGTCCCGGGGTCGAAGAACAGGTGGAACTCGAACGTCGGGTCGTCGTTGACGCTCACGTAGGAGAGTTGCGGTTGCTCCATCGCGAACTGGCCCCAACCGAAGGTGAAGGAGCCGACCACCTCGATCCGGATGTCGCTGCGCTGGGCCTGGAGGGGGATGGACACGGGACTGGTGACCCCGTGGAGGGTGAGGTCGCCCTTGACGACGATGTCGGCGCGGCCCCCGGTGGCCGCGGTGGCGGCCGGCAACACCAGGTCCTCCGTGCTCACGAAGGTGGCGGTGGGGAACGTGTCGGACTCCAGGGCGATGGAGTGGATATGGGTATCGCGCCGGTCGTCGTCGCTCTTGAGGGTGGAGACGTCCACCACGATCTGCATCCCCCGCGCGACCCGCAGCCCGCCGGGATCCGGGGACAGGTCGAACCGGCCGGTCACCGCGCTCGTCCGCCCGACCGCGTCGTTGGGGGCGGGCAGCTTCACGAGCTTCTCGCGTACCCGGTAGTCGGCGACGGAGTCCGGTCCCACCGACCACTGACCGGCGGGCACGCCGGGCGCGGCGTCGACGGGCCGAGCCGTGAGCTGCAGGCGCGGCGGCGAGTCCGGGGTGAGGAAGAGCCGGTAGGCGGCGGCAACGGCGAGGAAGGGCACCGCGGCCACCGCGGCCACGACGAGTCCCCGCCGCCGACTCCGCGCGGCCTCCGCGCCCTCGGCCGTCCCGGGTACGCGTGCGTCCAGCAGCTCTTGCATCGTGGGCCCCCCTTGATCGTCGGTCAGATCAAAGAGCGCGCCGGCCCGTCAGTGATACGGCCCTTTTGGGTATGGCTACTCCAGAGGAAAAGGCACGCTCGGACCAACCGGCCGGCCACATCACAAGGAGCGCACATGTACATCGGTCTGGGCACGCTGATCGTGATCATCATCATCGTGGTGCTGCTCATGCGCCGATAGGCGCGACCGGCGGCCGGGTTACCGGGCGCCGAGCAGGACCGAGCGCATGGCCTCGAGCTTGGCCTCGGTCTCGGCCCACTCGGCTGAGGGGTCCGATCCGGCCACGATGCCGGCTCCCGCCACCAGCCGGGCCCGGTTCCCGTCGAGGGTGGCGCCGCGAAGGGCGAGCGCCCAGTCGCCGTCGCCGCGGGCGTCGACCCAGCCGACGGGCCCGGCGTAGAGCCCCCGGTCGAACGGCTCGAGTTCGGCGATGGCGTCGAGCGCAGCCTGCCGCGGCACCCCCGCCACTGCAGGTGTGGGGTGCAGCAGGGCGGCGACGCCGAGGGCGGAGGCGAAGCCGTTGCGAAGCGTGCCCCGGATGGTGGTGGCCAGGTGGGCGACGGTCGGCAGTCGTACGACCTCGGCCTGCTCGGCCACCACGTCACCGCAGAGGGCGGCCAGGGCCCGGCTGACCTCGCCGACCACGAGCCGGTGCTCGGCCTGCTCCTTGGGCGACGCGGCCATGGTGGCGACCAGGCGGTCGTCGTCGGACCGGGAGTCCCCGCGGGCCACGGTGCCGGCCATGGGCTTGGACACCACGTGCCTCCCCCGTCGGCGGAGGAGCAGCTCCGGGCTGGCGCCGACGAAGGCGCCGGCGGCATAGGTGAAGGAACGCCGGTTCTCGGCACGCAGCCGGGCCAGTACCTCCTGGATGTCGAACGCGTGGTCCGCCTGCACGCTGACCTCCCTCGCCAGTACGACCTTCTCCAGCCCGCCGATGGCGATGCGGTCGAGCACCTCCTCCACCGCAACCTGCCAGGCCCGGCGGTCCGGCCGGGCGCCCCTTCCGGCCATGTCGAGGGTGACCGGCGGCCACCCCGCGGCCGAGGGATCGCCGGGACCGACCTCCGTGACCCAGCTCCGCCCGTCGGCGGTGCGGCCCACGATGCGGGCCGGGATCACCAGCGTCGCCGTACCGTGGAAGCCGAGGGCTCCGACGGCGAGGGGCCCGGTGCCGGGCAGGCCGAGCTCGTCCTCGGACCGGATGGCGGCCAGGACCTCGTCGACCTCGCCGGCGTCGAGCCGGGCGGCCACCCCCGACGTGGCCAGGGCCAGCTCGTCGGTGAACCAGGCGAAGCCGCCGGGCCCCAGGGCGCCGAGGGGGTCGACGGCGTCGGGCAGCAGCCGGGTACGGCTGGCCAGGGCCAGGCCGGTCCGGGTCATCGCCGGGTCCCGGTGAGGAGCTGGGCGATGCCGGTCGACAGGGCGCGGCGGGATGCGTTGCCGAACCCCGCCTCGCTCATCATCGCCACCATCCGGTTCGGCGGGGGAAGGTAGGCCACCGACCTGGGCAGGTACCGGTAGGCGTCGCGGTCGGACAGCAGCCCGCCCACCAGCGGCACCACCTTGCCGAAGTACAGCCCGTGGCCCCATCGCAGCACCGCGTTGTCGGGCTCGGCGACCTCGAGGAGGGCGACCCGGCCGCCGGGGCGCAGCACTCGTGCGCACTCGGCCAGGAAGGGCTTGAGCGAGGCGAAGTTGCGCAATGCGAACCCGCACACGATGCCGTCGATGGAGTTGGCCGGGAAGGACAGGCGCAAGGCGTCGCCCCGGATCAGCGGAGCAGTCGTGCGCTGGGCGGCCAGCATGCCGGCAGAGCGGTCGACGCCGACCGGGCGGTACCCCTGGCGGGCCAGCTCCCGGCACAGGTCGCCGGTGCCGCAGGCCAGGTCGAGGACCACCGAGTCGGGCTGCAACTGCAGCGACCGGACGGTCTTGCGCCGCCAGCCGACGTCCATGCCGAAGGTGAGCAGCCGGTTGAGCAGGTCGTACCGGGGAGCGATGGCGTCGAACATGGTGTCGACCGCCTTCACCTTGGCTTCACCTTGTGGCAGCTCACCCTGGGGCAGCTCGCCCCGGGTGGGGCCACCGGGGGGCAGCTCGGCGGTGGTCATGCCGACCACGCCACGTCGGCCGCCGCCGCGTCCAGCTCGGTCTTGTCGCCCACCGACTCCAGGTGCTCCTGGGCGACCTGCAGGAGGATTCGGCGGAAGTGGTGGGCGACCAGGGCGGTCACCGCAGGCATGAGCGAGTTGAAGGCCTCCACCAGCTGCTCGGCCTTGCGGTCCTCGGGCAGGTCGGCGGCCCGCAGCGGCCGGCGGACCCAGGTGTCGAACAGCTCGACCGCCTCGGCCGCCACCTCCCGGGTGACGGCGTGGTGGTGCCGGGCGAGTGCGAACAGCTCCGGCAGCGGCAGCCCGGCCTCCAGCAGGCGCAGGCCGCCGGTGAGCACGGCGACGTCGGCGGCGCTGAACCGGGGCTCGCCGGCGACGGAGCGAGGGATCAGCAAGCCCTCGCGCACCAGCGAGTCGAGCATGGCCCGGGGGACACCGACCCGGTCGGCCAGCTCGTCGACGCCGAAGAGCTCCTCGGCGCTGTCGCCCTCGCCGCCCCCTCCGGCCACCGCGGCGGCGAGGGGCTCGTCGGCGGGGTCCAGCTCGCCGGCCAGGAACCGGCGGATCACGGCCAGGGTGAACCCCCGCCGCTGCAGGTCCTTGATGCGGGCGATGCGGTCGAGGTGCTCCGTGCCGTAGAAGGCCAGGCGGCCGTCCCGGCCCGGCGGGGTGAGCAGCCGCTGCTTCTGGTAGTAGCGAATGGTGTCGACCGACACCTCGGCGGCCAGGGCCAGCTCCTCCACCCGCATCTTCATAGTGATCATTCTAGGAGCAACCACTCCCAAAGTGACACCGCGCTGCGAAACAGCCACCTGCGAAGCGGCGCCTCCGGTCGTACGCTGTACCCCTATGGCGACGCGTACCGACACGGGCACCGGCGCGGTCGAGCTCGACCTCGAGAGCCACCGCCGGGAGCTGACGGGTTACTGCTACCGCATGCTGGGTTCCGGCTTCGAAGCCGAGGACGCTGTCCAGGAGACGATGGTGCGGGCCTGGCGCGGCGCCGATCGCTTCGAGGGCCGCTCGGCGGTGCGCTCGTGGCTGTACCGCATCGCCACCAACGTCTGCCTCGACATGCTCCGCGGCCCGCAGCGCCGGGCCCGCCCGATGGACCTGGGGCCCTCCTCCACCGCCGACTCGCACCTGGCCCCCGGCCTGCCCGAGCACGCATGGGTCCAGCCGGTACCGGACGCCTGGGTCCTTCCCGCCGATGGCGACCCTGCCGAGCTCGCGGCATCGAGGGACACCGTCCGTCTCGCCTTCGTGGCCGCCCTCCAGCATCTGCCGCCCCGGCAGCGGGCCGTGCTCATCCTCCGCGAGGTCCTGCGCTGGCAGGCCAGCGAGGTGGCCGAACTGCTCGACACCACCGTGGTGTCGGTCAACAGCGCGCTGCAGCGCGCCCGGGCCACGCTGGACTCGGTCTCGGCCGACAGCACCTCACCTCTGGCGGCGGACAGTGACCAGCAGGAGCTCCTCGCCCGCTACGTCGATGCCTTCGAGCGCTACGACATCACCTCCCTGGTCTCGCTCCTCCGGGAGGACGCCCTGTTCTCCATGCCGCCTTACGCCCTGTGGCTGGAGGGCCCGCTACAGATCAGCAACTGGCTGCTGGGCCAGGGGATCGGGTGCCGCGGCTCACGGCTCGTGCCCACCGGCGGGGCCAACGGGTGCGCGGCGTTCGGGAGCTACCGGCCGGCGGGGCCGGGCCGCCACGAGCCGTTCGCCATCCAGGTGATCGAGGTGTCAGACGGCGGCATCACCGGGTTCCACAGCTTCCTCTACCCCGAGCTGTTCGCCGCCTTCGGCCTGCCGTCCCACCTCGGGAGCTAGGCCTCCCCGGCCGAGAACCAGGCCGCCGAGGCCGACGAGGTCGAGCAGTTCGTGCAGCTCCCGGGACGGGTCGCGCACGCGTATCGAGCAGCCGCGCCGGCACGCTTCCAATTGCAGGCGGGCCAGCGCCTCGACGACGGCCAGATCCGGGCGCCGGCCGGGTACCCGGCCGACCTCCACCTCGACACCGTCACCGCCGAGGAGGACGACCACCGCCCCCGACCTCTCCCCGGCGTCCACGGCCACCTCCCTCCTGCCCCAGTCGAAGAAGCAGACCACCGCGGGAGACGGAACTCACCGGTGGCGGTCGCCGGGGAGGACCGATCGTCCCCTTGGCCGCGGGCTACCTTGCTGGAAGCTTGCGCGGGCAGGCTCGTCGCACAGGAGGTCCGAAATGCGTCCTCGGTCCACGGTCGTCGCCTCCGGCGTCGTCCTCCTTCTCACCCTCGCCCCGGGTGCGGCCGCCGGTTCCACCTCCCGGCCCCCCCAGGTCGACGCCGCACAACAGGTCACCCAGGATCCGAACCCGGTCCGCGAGTACGCCACCCCGTCGGTCGCGGTGGACCCGAAGAACCACGACACCCTCGCGGTGAGCGACGGCGAGGGCCGCTCTGCCAACTGCAAGGTGCAGGTCTCGACCAACGCCGGCCTGAGCTGGACGCAGACCGCCGACTTCACGCCGCCCGGCTATCCGGTCTGTGTCTACGGGAACCTGGGCTCCTTCGCCGACGTCACCTTCGGCCCGGACGGGACGCTCTACGTCGCCCTGTCCGGGCAGAAGCAGGGGGACTGGCGCCAGAAGATCTTCCTGGCCCGTTCCGACGACCTCGGCGCCCACTGGCAGACGGTGGAGCTGCCCAAACAGGATCCCGACTTCGACCACCACGACGCCGGCCAGAGCGCGGCCTCGTCGGTGGTGGTCGACCCCGCCCACCCGGAGCGGGTCTACGTGGGCTGGTGGACGAACTTCAACCTCGGACTGAGCGCGGTCCCGGCCGACGTCGAGCAGGACAACCTGACCCGCTTCCCGGGCCGGCCGAAGATCGCCGTGTCCAACGACGGGGGCAAGACCTTCGCCGACCCCGTCGACACCGCCGGGGACCTCCAGGCCTGGCTCACCGAGCCGCACATGACCATGGGCAGGAACGGCGAGCTTTCCGTGTACTACGGCGATCTGGTGGTCGACGAGAACCTGCCCGCCGACCACAATCCTGACGGGCACCTCTGGTTCACCAGTTCCACCGACGGCGGGAAGACGTACGCGCCGACCAAGGCGATCTATGAGCGCACCCGCACCAAAGCCAGCGACTGGGCCTGGCTCCAGGCCGCGACCGGCGGCGTCGACCCGAAGTCCGGCGACCTCTACGTGGCTTTCGAGGCGGTCGGGTCACCGGTCCTGGTTGGCCAGGGCAAGCCCGCGCCCACGGTGACGTCCCCGCCCTCGACGGTCGCCGGCCAGGCCTCCGCCCCTGTGTCGACGGTTCCCGGCGCCACGACGACGACCATGGCCGTCAAGGTCGATCCTCCGGCCAGCGATCCGGCCGCGGCGGTGAAGTTCATGCGGTCGACCGACAACGGCAGGACGTGGAGCGAGCCGGTCAAGGTCAACGACATCGAGCCCGCCGCCCATTGGGGGTGCTGCACGTTCGAGCCGAGGATGGGCGTGGCGCCCAACGGCCGCATCGACGTGGCCTGGTACGACTTCCGGAACGATCCTTCCTACGATCCCAAGCAGGCGCGGGTGGGGAACCAGGACCGGTTCCAGGACGTCTACTACTCCTACTCCACCGACGGTGGCCGGACGTGGGCACCCAATGTGAAGGTGACGGACCGAATGATCGACCGGAACCTGGGGACCCACAGCGGCAACTACGGGCTGAAGGGGCCGCTCGGCCTGGCGTCGACCGACCAGGGCGCGTTCATCGCGTGGGACGACAGCCGCAACAGCGTGGGTGACACCCAGGCGCAGGACATCTACTTCGGCCGGGTCCGCTTTCAGGCCCAGACTGCCGCGGTGTTCTCCACCAGTGCGCCGGCCAAGGAGAACAAGCTCTTGTGGAGCCTCCTCGGCGCTGCGATCGCCCTGTCGATCGCCGGCCTGGCCCTCCTCGCCGCCCCGCGGCTGCGAAGCGGCGGCCACGGCGACGGGTAGCGCCGCCGACCTGTTTACCTTGAGGGGGTGAAGCGTGCGGCGGTCGCAGCCCTGCTCCTGGCCGGGCTGGCTGCATGTAGCGGCGGGAGTGGCGGGGGCGCCGCCGGCCCGTCGACGACCGGGGCGCCCGCCTACCCGCTCGACGGCACCCTCCGCCTGAACCAGATACAGGTCCTGGGGACGCACAACAGCTACCACGTGGCCCCGCCGCCGGGGCCGGGCCTGACGCCGGACAAGGACATCACCCTGTCGAGCCTGACCGTCCAGCTCGACAGCCAGTCCGTGCGCCAGATCGAGCTCGACGTCCACGCCGGGCGCCCCGGGGGCCTGGCCGTGTTCCACATGGAGGGCGACGAGGCGACGACGTGCCCGACCTTCGTGCAGTGCCTGACCGAGGTCCGGGCCTGGTCGCAGCGCAACCGCGGCCATCTCCCGGTGTTCGTGCTGGTCGAACCGAAGGACGACCCGGGGGCGCCGGTCGACCCCGCCGCCGTCGACGCCGAGATCCGCCGTGTGTTCACCCCGGCCGAGCTGCTCACGCCCGACGACGTGCAGGGTGACGCCCCCACGCTGCGCCAGGCCGTCCAGGAGCGGGGCTGGCCCACCCTGGGCGCCACCCGCGACAAGGTCGTGGTGGTCCTCAACGCCCCGGTGTCCAGCCGGTCGGCGTACACGTCCGGTGAGACCTCGCTGCGGGGCCGGGCCATGTTCGTGTACTCCGATCCGACCAGCTCACTCGCCGCGTTCATGAGCGTCCCCGACGCCCGGCTGGAGGGGGGCCGGATCACCAGCCTCGTGCTGGGCGGCTACATGGTCCGGACCCGAGCCGACGACAGCGGCGTCGAGGCACGCGCCGACGACCGGTCGCGGGCGAACGCCGCCCTGGCGTCGGGGGCCCAGCTGGTCAGCACCGACTACCCGGTGCCGGGTCCGAGGGGCTACGTGGTGGCCATGCCGGGCACGCCGGCCCGGTGCAACCCCGTCAC